>JAIDUT010000001.1 GCA_029060065.1 Clostridia bacterium
ACCAATTCCAAAATATGTAAATATTTTTATGTAAAATATAATCAATATTTTGAGTTTTTTTGAAGAAAAATATTTAGTAAAATTTTATTTGTTGATATTATCTCCAAGCTGTGTTATTATATAAATATGAATAAGTATAATAATGGCGAAAACGGGCGTTTTTTGTCTATGGAGGAACTATGAACAAATGGGACGATAGATTTATGAATATGGCGGAAACGGTGGCTCAGTGGTCGAGTTGTTTCAAGCCGGACAGAAAGGTGGGCGCAGTCATAGTAAAGGACAAGCGTATTCTTACCACGGGATACAACGGCGCGTCGTCGGGTATCTTGAGTTGCGTAGAAAAAGGCGAGTGCTTGCGCGTAAAAATGAATATTCCTTCAGGCACAAGGCACGAGTTGTGCTACGCTGTTCATGCCGAGCAGAACGCCATAATACAAGCCGCCAAATTAGGCGTGTCTGTCGATAAGGCTACGCTATATTGCACGCACCAGCCTTGCACGATATGCGCCAAGATGATTATCAACGCAGGAATAAAGAGGGTTGTTTTTAAGTACGGTTATCCCGACGAATTTTCTATGAGTTTATTCGAGCAAGCCGACGTAAACGTAGAGAAGTTTGACGATTTGAAGTAAAAATGAATAATTATATAAGAAAACACGCATTTGATGCGTGTTTTTGTCATTATTTGCGTACTCAATCTATATACTTTACTATGGATTACAGCAAATACTATCTCAAGAATTATCTTAAAAACAAAGAATCTTTAGAGCGTGACTATGAAGGTCAAGCTGATTTTCAGGACGATGCGCGACCGCATCAAGAGTATCAAGTGGACGACAGTGTAGAAATCGAGGTTACGCCACAGTTGATTGGTATGGTGCAGACGAACTATCAAATAGATGACGAAGACAGTTCGCCTATTATCGATATTATACCGCAGTCTTACGATAGATACGGCGCGCGTCGCAAGGGATGGATAATGACCTTGGCCATAATCACTTGCGTACTTTTGACGGTCGTAGTGGGAGATTTTGCTACGGGCGGAGCGTTGCTTGCAGGACTTTCAAAGCAAGATCAGGCAATGCCTATGGTAAGTTATTACGCCGTTGCATTAAAAACTTGCGATACTTATTCCGTGGCAAGAATGTACGCCGAGCAACAAAGGCTAATGGGCGGAGCCGGTTATATTATTAAGGACGGCGAACAATACGCTTTGGTGGGAGATATTTACGACGACCTTTCTGACGCAAATGCGGTCGTAAGCGCCAATGAGGGCAGTAAGTTGATAAATATAGAGGTCAAAGAGGTTGATTTTGACAGCCTATTTAAGGGGAGTTCTCAACTTTTGCGCAGTATGGGAGGATATTGTAGTTCTATTCTCACGCAGTTGGATGTTATTGCCGACGACTTATCGGCGAGCAAAATTGATAAAATTAAGGCGTTAGAAAATATTGAAGTAATAAAAAATAATTTGGAATTGCAATATGAGGAATTGTCTTCGGAAGTTGGCGACAGTAAGAACGCCCAGCTTTTGCTGGCAGACGTAGACGCGACTTTAGGAATATTGTCCAATCTATTGAATTCTTCGATATCCCGTCCCAATCTTGTATGCGATATAAGATACTCTAAAGTACAAATGGTTATCAATTACCGTCAGTTGATGTCCACGCTTTCATATTGACAGGCCTATTCTCAAAGCAATATATTGGTTATATAATTAAAAGCGAGAGGTTCTCTCGCTTTTATATTGCTTTTTATTATTTTTTGTCTATCAAATCTTTTCTCTTATTAAATAATATACAACGTTACTATTGGCATCCGTCTGAGGTTGAGGCTTTACTTCAAAGTCTTCGCGCGACATAAACAGCGCGCTTAACTTACTGAAGCCGTAGTTTCTGCTGTCGAAGTCACTGTAGAGTTTGTATAGCCAATTGCCGATGTCCGCAAGGCTTGCCCAACCTTCTTCGTCGGCAAGTTCGGGGAGTATCTCAGTCTTAATTAGCTGAGCTATGCTCTCGATTGGCATAATAGCCGGTGTGTCTGATTCGACGGCTTGCTGTTGCTCTTCGACTTGTGTCTTGGGCTTTTTAGCGGAACTCTTTTTGTCTTGTTTGTCGACTTTTTCCGTCTTTTCTGCTTTTTCTATCTTTTTATCGTTCTTATCAGCTTTCTTTTCGGATTTTTTGTCAGTCTGTTTTTTGTCGTTTTCTTTGCTCAATACGTCAAGAAGTATGAACTTTTGGCAAGATTTTCTAAAGGCGAGGGGAGTTTTTTCTTCGCCCATACCTATGACCAACATGCCCGCCTCTCTCAATCTAGACGCGAGTTTAGTAAAGTCGCTATCGGAAGAAACTATACAGAAGCCTTCGACGTTACCCGAATATAAAATATCCATAGCGTCAATAACCAATGTGATATCCGAAGAGTTTTTGCCTGCATATTTGTTGTTATGGGAAGTATTGGAGTATTGTTGAATCGGCGTAAGAGAGTACTTAAGCATATCTTCGCTGGTCCAACTTATAGTCTTTGACGTAAAATCTCCGTAGATACGGCGGTAAGTAGTAGTTCCGTACTTTGCTAGTTCGTTCATTATCGTCTTGCGATAATTTCTTGATATATTTTCTGCGTCGATGAGCAGAGCAATCTTTTTATCTTGATTCATATTATAATTTTTCTCCTTAATTTCTATTAAATGAGTCTATTAAGCAACTCTGATAAGAATATAAAGCCACCTGATTAGGTGGCCTTTAACTCAAAATCCTGCGCATCCGTTTTTGACAGTGGCTACCCAAGCGTAACCCAAACAGTTGACTCCTCCAAAGCTACCTTATGGCACATCAAACGGTCTGCTTAATGCTGCTACGGTCAAGTCCTGACATGGTTCACAGTGAATGATTGCACAAGACCTTGGTATCAACGTTACTTATTTGAGGCAGACCTCACATAGTCAAAGCCGAGAACGGCGTTCAGTCCTGCTATTGCGGATTGCAGGTTCAGGGCACCGCAAGCTCCCCACCTAGCGCATTGTAATCAGTATAGAATAAAATCGCTGAAAAGTCAAGATATAAAAAGCGTTTTTATTGCGTAGGATAAATTCAGTCAAAAAATTCTTTATATTTTTATAAATCGTCATAAGTAGTACGCTAGATATGTAGAATAGTGGTTGCTCTTGGCTTTGCTATGGAAATGCTTGATTGAAAAAATAATTTATTTTAGTAGAAAGTCATATTTATAAGCTCATACAAATAGAATTTAACGTAAGCTAATGGAAAGATTTTTGTAAATTCGACAAAAATCGACAAGAATCGACAAAAGTAGACAAATCAAACGGCTTAGAAAATGTTAGTATCTAGAGGTAATAAATGTTTTATTCGATAAAAAGAAAGTCAATCGTTGCGGTTTTAGTGGTTGTTGCGCTTATTGCGATATGCGCGACTGGTATGGCAAATGAGCAAGTAAGCGCGGTTTTCAACAACCAGAGTTTGCGAAAAGTGCCTGTATACGGCGTGGATACTGACGAGAAAGTTGTAGCGCTGACATTTGATGCGGCATGGGGCGCGGATAAAACACAGGGGATATTGGATATACTCGATAAGCACGGTGTGGATGGCACATTCTTTTTGGTAGGTTTTTGGATAGATAAGTATCCCGAAATGGTCAAAAAAATTGCTGAGAGCGGTTGCGATATAGGGAATCATAGCAATAACCATCTCAATATGAGTACGTTGAGCAAGGATAAAATTGCCGAAGAGCTGGATTACGTAACCGACAAGGTCAAGGAATTGACAGGGATACAAACTAAATTCTTCAGACCGCCGTTTGGAGACTACAACAATACACTTTTGGAAGTAGTAGAGCAAAAGAAGATGATAGGCGTACAGTGGACGGTAGATTCGCTGGACTGGAAAGGGTTAAGCGCTACGGAAATACTTTCAAGGGTAAGCAAGGGAGTTAAAAACGGCTCGATTATCCTTTTTCATAACAATAGCGACAATATCTTGGATGCTTTGCCATTGGTTATAGCCAATTTGAAGAATCAGGGCTATAAAATGGTCAAGTTGTCGGATTTGGTATATCAAGAGGGGTATAGCATAGACAACAGCGGTATCCAACATAAAATAAGTTAAAATTTAAAAAAAATATGTAAAACACGACTGGAGGGTAGATTATGAACTACGAACAGATGAACAACAATAAATTGCAATTGATCGGCACTGTAGTAAAAGAGCCGATTTACACCCATGAAGTATTTGGAGAGGGCTTTTACGAAACAGTGGTTGCCGTCCCCAGACTATCGGAACAAAAAGATTATATTCCTATCACTATTTCCGATAGATTACTTGCAAGGCATGAAGTACAGGTTGGGGATAAAATCAATCTTGTAGGACAATTCAGAAGTTACAACAAATTGGAAGGGGAGAAGTCAAAATTACTGTTGACTGCTTTTGTAAGAGATTTGTTGCCTATAGATGAAAATGTCACTCCCAACACTATTGAGATTACCGGATATATCTGCAAACCGCCGATATATCGGACAACTCCTTTTAAGAGGGAGATATGCGACGTACTTATTGCGGTGAATAGAGCGTATAATAAATCCGACTATATTCCGTGTATAATGTGGGGCAGGAATGCTCGCTTCGTACAGAACATGAAAGTGGGCGAAAAGCTTACCGTAGTAGGCAGAATTCAAAGCAGAACTTACGTCAAAAATCTCGGAGAAGATAAGAGCGAGGAGAGAGTTGCCTACGAGGTATCCGTAAGCAAAATTAATCCTTTAGAGCATGAAATCATAGATAATATGGAAATTGCAAGCGCTGAAATTGACTAAAATAATTCTCAATTAAATAATTTTTAATTCATATTATTACAAATTAAGTGAATTTTTGTAAATAATTATAATTGATAATTATAAATCAGCACAATTATAATCATTAGGTATAAAAAGTAGCGATTAGATAAGTCGTTACTTTTTATTTGCATTTTATTATATTATTATTTAATTTACAAGCTGAATACTTTGTGATATAATACCTATAGTAGAAGTATCAATTTTTTACGGTGAGCAATGGAATTTGGACAAATTAAGGACAATATCTCAAGATGTCTTACTCGCATTGAAGAAGCAAAGGCAAGAGCAGGAAGAGTAGACGAAGTCACCTTGATAGGCGCTACAAAAATGCAGTCAAGAGAACTTATTTCTTTTCTTAACGACAACAGACTTTTGACAGACGTTGGAGAGAATAGAGTGCAGGAGTTGGTTGACAAATACGACTTCGGTAAGGACTTAAAATGGCACGTAATAGGTCAGCTTCAGACTAATAAGGTAAAATACATAATTGACAAAGCGGTATTGATACATTCGCTTGACAGAGAAAGTTTGGCAGACGAGATAGAAAAACAGGCAAAAAAGCATAATATAACGGTTGATTGCTTGATAGAAGTCAATATGGGCAGTGAGATATCCAAGGGCGGTGTTGCTCCTGAAAAGCTATATGATTTATTGTCGTACGTAGAGAGCAAGGATAATATCAGATTGAGAGGTCTTATGACGGTTATGCCAAACCTAGAGGATAAAGAAGCGTTAAAAGATTTATATAAATCTTTTAAGCAGTTATATTTGGACTTTAAGTTAAAGACGCAAGCTAAGCATAAGATAGATACTTTGTCTTGCGGTATGACGAACGATTACGAAATGGCAATAGAATATGGCGGAGCAACAATGGTAAGACTAGGAAGAGTACTTTTCGGAGAGCGCAATTACAATTCGGGAGATAAATAATGGACAGACGGGATTACAACAACGAAGAGAGAGACGTTTTTAACAACGACGGGAGAGGCGACGGATTTATTCCGCGTCGTAGGTTTAACTTTTCTCGCAGTGATTATCAAAACGGCGCAAATCTCGGCGTAAACAACGGCGCGCAAAGCGGGTATCAACAACAATATCCCGATCAGCAACCCTATTCGCCGGCTAACTATCAGCCCAATTATCAACCCGTTCAAATGCCGTATCAAGGACAAGTGCCTCCTCAGCCGGTTTATCCCAATCCGCAGTATGCGCCTCAGCAACCGTATCCTCAACCTTATCCCGTTCAGCCGTATCAACCTGGTCAATATCAAGATGACGGTATAGATTTCGACGGTAGAAATACGGGGTACGAACCTGTAAAAAAGAAAGGACTTTTCTCTTTTCGCAATAAAAAACAGCAACAATTTGTCGGTGATATGCAAAATATTCTTATTGTCACTCCTAAGACTTTGTCGGAAGTACAGGATATAATCGACAATCTTCGCAATCGACAGGCTATAATAGTAGAGTTTAACAGAATCAACGAGAAATATGCTCAACGTATTTTGGACTTTCTCAACGGCGCTATCTACGCGCTTGGCGGTTGTGAGCAGAGGATAGCGGACAATATGTTTCTATTTACCCCAGGCGGAGTATCAATACAAGGACAGATTAAATAGATTATGTTGAAAATTCAAGACAAAAACGCGGTCATAAAGCGTACTTTAATAGATTTTTTGATATTTGCGCTCTTGCTTGCCAGCGACTTAATCTCAAAAGACGTGGTAATGAATAGATTGGGGCTCACTTCCTATAGTAGTTATACTCTTGTTGACGGGCTTTTTGCCATTTATCCTTGTTTTAACGATGGCGCGTCCTTTTCGGTATTCTCGGGAAAAACAGGTTTTTTGATAGCTTTGACGGTCATTTTGATGATATGTTTGGCGGTTATAGCCATTCTCAATTCGTTAAAGCGCCCCAAGACTTCTTGGCTTTTCAGGTGGTCGATGTTGCTTTTGATTGCAGGCGGACTGGGTAATTTGGTCGACAGAGTTTTCTGTGAAGGAAGGGTTCGCGACTTTATTCAATATTTATTCTTAGATAAACTTTTCGAGAAGTTGTTCAACACAAGTTTCGGTGTGGGTAACGTGGCTGATATTTACTTGGTTTTGGGAGTATTCCTAATATGCGCTTATATAGTTTTTGACTACAAAGAGGGCGATTTGGGTATTTGGAAGTCAAAGAAAGTCGAAAAAGTAAAAGTCGCAGAAAATTCCAATGATAATGATATCCAAAGTGACAAAGTAGAAAATGAAGAAACTTGCAATCCTGTAGAAAATCAAGAAGATATAAAGCAGGATAAAGAACAAAATCAAGAAGAAAGCGCCGAGCAAGACAAGGAAAATCTTTGATTTTATGTCTATAAGAAAGCGTTTATCGACACATTCTAGATATTTTTGTGATAATTATGGAAAATTTGCAAATTCAAGAAGATTTAGACGCTGAAGTAATCTATTACACTATTGAAGCCAAAGACGTTGGGCAAAGGCTTGACGTATATCTTGGCTTGCGTTCGCAAGATAGCCGTTCTCATATAAAAAATTTGATAGAAAAAGGCAAGGTTTTAGTAAACGGCGCCGTCAAAAAAGCAGGGTACGTACTCAAAGAGCGCGACGAAATAACTTTGATGCCCGAGGAGATAAGGCAACTTGACCTCACACCTCAAAATTTACCGATAGATATAGTCTATGAGGACGACGATATCGCCGTAATCAATAAAGCTCAGGGCATGGTTGTGCATCCCGCCACAGGGGCGTATGACAATACTCTCGTCAACGCGCTGTTGTATCATCTCAAGTCGTTGAGTTCAATCAACGGAGTAGTTCGTCCGGGTATTGTGCATAGGCTTGATAAGGATACATCGGGATTGTTGGTCGTAGCTAAGAATGATTTTGCGCATATATCCTTGCAAGAACAGATAGCCACAAAGTCCGCAAAGAGATATTACTACGCCTTAGTTGACGGGGTTGTAAAAGCCGATGAGGGGATAATTCATACGTATATCGACCGCTCTGCGAAGGACAGAAAACTTATGGCGGTATCGAGAAATAACAGCGGAAGAGAAGCAATTACTTTATATAAAGTAATTGAGAGATTTGCCAGATATACTTTTATGGAATATGAACTTAAGACGGGTAGAACGCATCAAATACGCGTTCACAGTAAACATATCGGTCATACCGTTGTCGGAGATATGCAGTACGGCGGTAGCAATAAATTTAATTTGAACGGTCAACTTCTTCACGCTCACAAGTTGGTTTTGACGCACCCCAGAAGCGGTGAAGTGTTGACTTTCGAGGCGCCTCTGCCTAAATATTTTCAAGAAGTATTGGATAGTTTAAGAGTGTAAGTAAATGTATTATTTGCTTAAGTATTCTTTATGTTCGTTGGGTATTACCATAGCAGTTTTATACGTAGTATAAAGTACCATTCCCAGTTTACCCGACGGGTGTCTTTTTAAGTTGCGACGGGGAGTGTAGTCGCATGGGATTTTACTTCCGCTATCTTTTTTCCCAAGTGAATAATAAGCGGAGATTTCGCAGGCAATTTGAATTACTTTATCGGGTATTTCTCTCGTTTCGGCAAAGACTATGACGTGGCTTCCATGGGCGTCTTTTGTGTGTATCCACATGTCCGAACCGTTGGCGACCTTAAAAGTAAGTTTGTCGTTTTGAAGATTATTTTTACCCACCAATACCACGAAATCGTCTACCTCGTAGGCAATAGGTTGCGACGGTTTTGTCTTCTTCTTGTCTTTACGCGTTTTTTTGAGCGCGCCGATAGAAGCCAATTCGTCCTCAAGTTCTGCTATTTCGTCATTGGTTGAACACAGTTCAAGCGACGGGGCGATTGTTTCCAAATATTCCAGTTCCTGCGTAAGTTTTTCCAGTTGTTCGTTGACTGCGACGTAGGTACGCTTGAGTTTAGCATACTTTTTGTAGTAGGCTTGCGAGTTTTGTTGAGGAGTTAGCCTTTCGTCCAGCGGTATTTCGATAGTGGGGGAATTTTCGTCAAAGTAATCTGTTACTTTTGCTATTTTATCTCCCTTTTTGAGCACCCAAGCGTTGGACAAAATCAAATCGCCGAATTTTTTCATCTCGTCCGTACGCTCGCATTCTTGCAATTTATTTTTGTCTTTTTCAAGTTTAGAGAGCAGTTTTTTCCTTTGGGAATTAAAGGCTTTTTGCAAGAATTTAGTTCTGTCTTGTCTGCGTTCAAATCTGTCCTTTTCTACTGTGCAGAGTACTACGGCTTGATTTAGGCTATCGGTGGGTTTAAGCCCGTCAAATTCTTGATATTTGGTTACGAAAAAATCACCGCCCATATTCTCTCCGATTAATGCGCAAGGGGAATACTTAGGGCTGTCGGCAATATCGCAATACTCTAAAAGAGTATTGATTATGTCTGTAATTTGCTTTTCCTCAAGTTTAGTAGTATTAATATGGATTTGGCTCTCAAGCAGTATCTGTCTTGCCGTAATAAGCGCTAGCCCAGATACGTTGGAGATGAGAAATTTCGCCAAGTCACTGCCGGTGTAGCTTCTCAAAAGATTGCTAATTTCTTGACTTTGAGTAGGTAAAAGTTTGCTTTGCGGGGGTAATTCATACTTAGCTCCAGCAAGTAGACATCTCTTTGTCATGGTGTCATAAGACACTTGTTTTAGCGTATCTGAGATTATGGAGTTGCCTTTAATAATTAGGATATTGGAGTATCTTCCCATCATTTCGGCGATAAGTTTGAATGCTACTTTATCGCGCATTTCGTTGTGAGAAGTGATGTCAAAGCATACTATTCTGTCTTCGCCTAGGAGTGAAACCGAGTTTATGATTCCGCCTGTGAGATGCTTTCTTAAATGCATACAGAACGATGGCGCGGTTAGGGGATTTTGCTTTTTATCTCCGTCCAAATGGATGCGCGGATTGTTGGCATTGCAAGAAATCGTCAATAATCTGTTTTGTCCGTTCGCGCGGATATTAAGGCAAATTTCATCCTTTTCCGGCATATTGATTTTATCTATTTTACCGCCCATAGCGAAATTATTTATTTCGCTTACTAAGGCTTTTATAGTAATATAGTCGTTTGGCATACCGTATGTCCTCTTATCAATCTTGTGTAGATATTTGCGCTTAAGAACGAAAAATCTCTCTAGTACTGATATTATTTATATATTTATTATAAAATATAAGGCAAATTATTGCAATAATAATTGCATTATTTTATTTTGTGTGCTAAAATCT
This sequence comes from Clostridia bacterium, assembly GCA_029060065.1. GTDB lineage: Bacteria > Bacillota > Clostridia > Christensenellales > UBA3700 > RACS-045. Next base: position 10,093 of record JAIDUT010000001.1, read on the forward strand.
ATATTAATTATTAAGAATAATATTTTAGGAGACATATATTATATGAATTACACAGTAGAAAACTTGGAAAAAAACAAAGCAAAAATCACCGTTAAAGTAGACGCAGTGGATTGGCAGAACGCTCTTCAAAAGGCTTATGAGAAAAATAAGAGCAAGTACCAAATCGGCGGATTCAGAAAGGGACACGTTCCGTATAAAGTAATTGTTAACGCTTATGGGGTAGGCGTATTCTTTGACGACGCTTTGGATATTATATTACCGCAAGAGTACGGCAAAGTTCTCGACCAAGAAAAAGAACTTGAGCCTGTAGATACTCCGGAGGTGGGAATCAACGCAATCAGCGATACTACGCTTGAGTTTACGTTGACTGTGCAATGCAAACCCGACTTTACGCTCGGTAAGTACACCGGCTTAGAGATAAAGAGAGATAAGGTTGAAGTAACCGACGAAGAAGTTCAATCTGAGATAAACGCTAAACTCGAACAAGCAGGAGCTTGGCTTCCTGTCGTAGACAGACCTGCTCAAAAGGGCGATCAGGTAATTATCGATTACAGCGGTAGCGTAGACGGCGTTAAGTTTGAAGGCGGAACGGCGTCCAACCAAACTCTTACGCTTGGAAGCGGTGCGTTTATACCGGGCTTTGAAGAGCAAGTAGAGGGTATGAACATAGGAGAAGACAGAGATATTACCGTTACTTTCCCTGAAGAATATCACGAAAAGAAATTGGCAGGAAAGCAAGCCGTATTTGCAATCAAGTTGAATGAAATCAACGTCAAAGAAGTTCCTACGCTTGATGACGAAACGGTAAAGGATATATCCGAATTCGATACCGTAGCCGAATACAAGGCAGACGTAAAGAGCAAAATTGAGGAGAAAAAGAACGCAGAAGCTGACAATAAACTTGAGAATGACCTCATTCAAACTATTGCCGACGGCAGTCAAGTTGAAATACCTCAGTGTATGATAGAAAATCAAATTGACGACATGGTACAGGAATTCGAGCAGAGATTGCAGTATCAAGGTCTTAACGCAAAAGATTATTATAAATACACCGGCATGACGCAGGAGAAGTTAAGAGAGAATTACAAGGAAATGGCAGGAAAGAACGTTAAGTTGAGATTGACTTTGGACGCTCTTCTCAAGGCTATTAAAGTTCCGGTATCCGACGAAGAGATCGACGAAAAGATTGCGGATATGGCTAAGCAAGCAGGAAAGACCTTTGAGGAATACAAGGGATATATCAACGAGCAGTACAGAGAGTATTTGAGAAGAGATCTCATTACCAGCAAGCTCTTTGAGTATCTTAAAAACAACAATAAGATCAAATAATTGACAAATATCGTCTTATCGGCGGTAATATATTAGAAAAACAAGCTAATAATTAAGTAGTCCGACACGGCAAACGTCGGACTTACTTTCAAAATAAATATTGGAGGGCATGATAATGAAAGCAACTTTAGTGCCAAACGTAATTGACAGAACGGAAAACGGCGAAAGGGCGTACGATATCTATTCAAGACTTTTGGAGGATAGAATCGTATTCATTACGGGCGAGATAAACGACGCGCTTGCCAACACCGTCGTTGCTCAACTCATATACCTTGAGGCAAAAGACTCAACAAAAGATATAAGTTTGTATATAAATAGCCCCGGCGGTAGTGTTACGGCAGGTATGGCTATATACGACACGATGAATTATATTAAATGTGACGTAAGTACGATATGTATCGGTATGGCGGCGTCAATGGGAGCTTTCTTGCTCTCATCGGGAGCAAAGGGCAAGAGATTTGTTTTGCCAAACAGCGAAGTTATGATACATCAACCTTTGGGCGGAGCGAGCGGACAGGCGACTGAAATTCAAATTATGGCCAACCATATTCAAAAGACCAAGGAAAAACTCACCAAGATACTTTCCAAAAACAGCGGTCAGCCTTTTGAAAAGGTGCTTACAGACTGTGAAAGAGATAACTATATGTCTGCTGAAGAAGCGCTTGAATACGGTCTTGTAGACAAAATATTTTATGAGAGAGGTTGAGTTTGGAAACTAAAAGAAAGTGTATGCTTTGCAATAGGGTTCTTTATGAGGACGTGGATTTCATTATACCCGGAGCAGAGCCTGACGTGGGGATTTGCTACGACTGTGTGGCGACTTGCGTAAGTTTGATAAAAAAAGAGAGCTTAGATCTTGAAGTTAAAGAGAAAGAGGACTCAAAGGAACTCAATCTGCTTAAGCCTCATGAGATTAAAGCAAAGCTCGACGAGTATATCATCGGTCAGGATAATGCAAAAAAAGTATTGTCCGTAGCGGTATATAATCATTATAAAAGAATAAATTGCAAAGAAAGCGACGTGGAGTTGGACAAGAGTAATATTTTAATGCTTGGACCTACCGGTAGCGGTAAGACTTTGCTTGCTAAAACTCTTGCCAAGATACTTAACGTACCTTTTGCGGTCGCTGACGCAACGACTTTGACCGAAGCCGGATACGTAGGCGAGGATGTCGAGAATATTTTGCTTAAGCTCATTCAATCGGCGGATTACGATATTGAAAAAGCTCAACTTGGAATCATCTATATCGACGAAATAGACAAACTTGCAAGTAAAAGCGAGAATATGTCTATAACCAGAGACGTGTCGGGCGAAGGCGTGCAACAAGCGCTTTTGAAGATAATCGAAAGCACTTTGGCAAGCGTGCCACCGCAAGGCGGAAGAAAACATCCGCAACAAGAATGTATTCAAATCGATACGACCAACATTTTGTTTATATGCGGTGGAGCATTCGTAGGTCTTGACAGAATTATCGACAAGAGATTGGACGGCTCTTCATTGGGCTTTGGCGCAAAAGTGCGCGACGGTAAGAAAATCAGTTACGGTGAGCTTATAAGCGACATTAAGCCTGATGACCTAATTAAATTCGGGCTTATCCCTGAATTCGTGGGAAGAATTCCTATAGTCGTAGGTCTTGACGCGTTGGATGAGAAAGCTCTGGTAAAGATACTTACCGAGCCGAAAAATGCGGTTATAAGACAGTATAAGAAGTTGTTTGAGATAGACGGCGTACAGGTAGAGTTCGAGGATGACGCTCTTGTAGAGGTCGCGAAGATGGCAATAAAGCTTAAGACGGGCGCAAGAGGACTAAGGTCGGTGCTTGAGAGTATAATGTTGCAACTTATGTATGACGTGCCGACGGATAAGACGATACAAAAGGTTATAATAACTAAGGGCGTCGTCACGGGAGAGAGCGCGCCGGAAATAATCAGAATACAATAATATACAATTTCTTTGAATACGAATAATAACTTTTATTATTCGTATTCTTTAAGAGAGAGAAATACACGTTTTGACAAAGGAGAAAGTTATGTCGGAAATATCAAAACTAACAATTCTTCCGCTTAAGGACGAAGCCGTATTACCCAATAGCAACAAAAAATTGGATATTATAAATAGACTAAACGCGTTGAATTTGAAGGCAGTTTTCAAAGAGGGCGGGCAAGTTTTTGCCGTAAAATTAAAGGATGAAAATAAGTTTGTCGACGAGGAAAGCGTCTTTGAGTATGGCGTTATTTGCAATATTAAGGAATATAGGGATAGAATCGATTATTCAACTGTTGTTTTAGAGGGCGTTAAGAGAGCTAGATTGATAGATATTGTCGACAGAGATGAAAGAGCCGTTTGGGTTACCGTAAAAGAAGACGATGGCATACCTTTTGACGAGTCGTTTAAGGAAAATCTATACAGAGGGCTTCTATATAAGGATATCAAAAATCTCGAGAAGTTGGGCGGAGCGATTCCGCAAGCGGTGTGGCTTGCTTTCGAAAGGATGCAGAATACTTCCGTAGTCATGGATATAATTGCCGATAGTATTGGGGATATTGACAGGCAAGCATATCTAGACGAGGGTAATTGTGAATTGAGAGCGCAAAGATTGTCGTCTACATTAAAGGTCGAGGCATACAAACTCGGCGTTTTGAAAGAAATCAATAAAAAACTTGACGATACCTTGAGGGAAAATCAAAAAGAGTTCGTTTTGAGAGAGCAAATCAAGGTGATTAAGAAAGAACTCGGCGATGAGGATAACGAAATAGAGGAAATTACTCAAAAAATCAAGGAGCTGAAAGCATCCGAAGAGGTCAAGAGTAAACTGCAAAAAGAATTTGATAGAATGCAGAGAATGAACGTTTCTTCGCCTGAGTATTCAATTTTGCGTAACTATATAGATGTAGCTTTGTCTTTGCCGTGGGGCGAGTATACGCAAGATAATTTTGATTTAGAGCATATTCGCGAGGTGCTGGATAAAGAGCACTATGGGATAGATAAGGTTAAAAATAGAATTATTGAGGCTATTGCAGTCAAAAAGTTGGCTGGAGATAAAAATAAAGCTCCGATAATTTGCCTTGTAGGTCCGCCGGGTGTGGGAAAGACTTCTATCGCGCAGTCAATAGCAAGGGCTCTTGGAAAAGAATATATCCATATGAGCTTGGGCGGTATTAGAGACGAAGCAGAGATTAGAGGACATCGTAAGACTTATATAGGCGCAATGCCCGGTCGAATTATATCGTGTATGTCTAAGGCGAAGACGAGTAATCCGCTATTCTTGCTTGACGAAATAGATAAGATGACGCAAGATATGAGGGGTGACCCGTCGAGCGCTATGCTTGAGGTCTTGGACCCCAATCAGAATGCAAATTTCAGAGACAATTATCTTGAATTGCCCTTTGATTTGTCGCAAGTAATGTTTATAATGACTGCAAATTCTCTGGCAAATATCCAAAAACCGTTGCTAGATAGAATGGAAATTATAGAAATGGAGGGCTATACCGTCGAAGAAAAAATGGAGATAGCCAAGAGATATCTCGTTCCTAAGCAAAAGGAGAGAAACGGGATAGAAACCTGTGAAGTCGAGTTTGAAGATAGCGCAATAGATAAAATTATCGACGGTTATACCAAGGAATCCGGCGTCAGGGAATTGGAAAGGCAGATTGGTAGCGTGTGTCGTAAGATAGCTACTAAGATTGTGGGCGGAGATAATATTAGCTACACAGTTACGGCTGAAAATTTGTCGGAATATCTTGGACCTATCAAATATCAAGGCGATGACGGGGTGGTCGGTGGAGAAGTCGGCGCAGTCAACGGACTTGCGTGGACAAGCGTAGGCGGTGTCACTATGCCGATAGAAGTGCGACTTTTGCCTTACGGAAGCGGAAAGATACTTTTGACGGGTAGTTTGGGCGATGTTATGAAGGAATCGGCAGAGATAGCCGTATCTTTGATTAAAAGCAAATGCGAGGCGCTTAATATCGGCGAGGATACTTTTAATAAACATGACATTCATATCCACGTGCCTGCAGGAGCTACCCCAAAGGATGGACCTAGCGCGGGTATAGCGCTTGCGACAGCCGTTTTGTCGGCTTTCACGGGCGAGCCTGTAAAGAAAGATTTGGCAATGACGGGAGAGGTAACGTTGCGCGGTAAGGTGCTTGCCATAGGCGGACTTAAAGAAAAGACCTTGGGCGCATTGAGAAGCGGTATAAAGACGGTAATAATACCAAAGCAAAATCAAAAAGATATGCAAGAATTGCCAAAGAGCGTATTGGACAGTATTAACTTTGTGCTAGCCGATAATGTGTCTACGGTATTTGAAGAGGCTTGCGGAATAAACTTCAGTTAGGTTATCAATATGGAAATTAAACAGTGTAGATTCGTCACTTCGGTGGCAAACAGTAAAAATTGCGTTGACTACGGAATGCCGGAGATAGCTATCGCCGGCAAGTCAAACGTTGGAAAGTCTTCTTTTATCAATTATATCGTCAACAATAAAAGTATGGCAAAGACTTCTTCAACTCCCGGAAAGACAAGGCTACTCAATTATTTTGAACTTAACAAAGGCGAGCTTATGCTAGTCGATCTGCCGGGGTACGGTTACGCTAAGGTGTCAGGGGAGATTAAAGGAAATTGGGACGAATTGATAGGCGGATATTTGCTCGGAAGCAAGCGACTTATCAATGTGTTTTTGCTTGTGGATATACGGCATGAACCGACTGCGCTCGACAAGCAAATGGTGGCGTATATGCACCATTATCAAATACCATTTTGCGTGATTGCTACCAAGTGCGACAAGCTCTCTAGGATGGCTTGCAATAAACAAAAGAGCGTTATTGCAAGTCAGTTGTGTATCGGGTTGGATAATATTATGATGGTTTCGTCGCAGGGAAAAATGGGTAAAGAAGAAATTCTTGCGAAGATAGAACACTTAATAAATACTTACAAATAGCCGTACATATTCTTAAATAATTCTCATTTAACGTAATTTATATAAATAATAGAAAAATTTTGTGTATTTTTAATAAATTCTAAGACAAGTATTATTTTTAATGACACTTGTCTTTTTTTCCCCTAAGTAACAAAAATATATTTCAATGAATATATAATTGTGAGCATACAAAATTCTGTGTGCAATTATGACAGTAAAATAGGAGGAAGAATATATGTCATTTTCAAATAATTGCAAGTCTGATAAAATCCCCGGACCGATAAAATGCAACGGCGGATTGAACGGTATTTGCGAGAGGGCATGCATACAGTGTGACAAGGTGTTGGATATGAGTATGCGACAGGAAACTCTTACCGACTTGAGCGTTACGCTTACGGACGTTGTGCCTGCTACGGGATTGGTTGCGCCGTTTACTTTTGTCAGCGCCAACGCTACAAGTTCTCAAGCTACAATCAGTGACTTGATAGTAACTCCCATTCAAGACGACAACTGCTCGTCGAGAGTTCAATGCACTTTAAGCATCCCGATTCAAGTAAATTTTGTCGACGCCAACGGTACTAGGGGAACAGGTAGCGCTACCATTTCCGTAGAGAAAGACGTTGTATTACATACGTCTGCACCGTCCGTTATGCCGTATACGATTGTTGCGTCTGCGTCAGTCTACAGCGCAAGAGGTACATTTGTTAGCGAAACGGAGTTTTCTCTCACTGTTTGTGTGGCTACGATTTTGAAAGTTATAGTGCAAGTCCAATTACTTGTACCAAGCTACGGCTATTGCTATATACCGCCGGATCAAGACTTCAACGAGCAAGTATGCGACGGCTTCTTCGACTTACCGCTTTATCCACAAGAGTGCGGTGTTGACAATCGTTGCAAATGCAATCTTAACCACAACTAATAAGGCTTATACCGATAGACGTATAATTTAAGGGTAGCCAAGTGTGACTTTATTGAAGTTACGCTTGCTATCTTTAATATTATAAATATTATATAATCAATTTTATAGCCAAACACTTGTGATAAATGTTAATATTTGCTATAATTTTGATATGGATATTTACGCAATAAGCGATTTGCATTTGTCATTTTCTACGGACAAGCCTATGGATATATTCGGGGCTTGTTGGGACGGTTATTGGCAAAAGATATGCGACGATTGGAATTCTAAAGTGAAAGACGGCGACGTTGTACTTATTGCGGGCGATATATCTTGGGCAATGACGCTAGAGGATGCTTTGGTAGATATAGGCGAGATTGCAAAGTTGCCGGGGAAAAAGGTAATTGTTAAGGGAAATCACGATTATTGGTGGGCTTCCGTATCAAAGATACGCAAGGCTTTGCCTAAAGACTTTTTTATAATACAGAACGACGCCGTTAAATTTGGCGACGTTGTAATATGCGGAACTCGTCTTTGGAATTTGACTAATCAAAATCAAGCGGACAAAAAGATTAACGCTAGAGAAAAAATTCGCCTCGAGATGTCGCTTGATAGCGCGCTGAAACTAAAGCAAGAAGAGGATAGATTATTGGTTATGTGCCATTATCCGCCTTTTGACGTAACTTTGTGCGATAGTCAATATACGGAAATATTGGAAAGATATAAGGTCGATAGCGTAGTGTACGGACATTTGCACGGCAAAGATTGCAGGGCAGTGAAGTTTTTAGAGAAGAATAATATAAAATATTATTTGACGTCATGCGATCAAGTGGATAATAAACTAGTAAAAATTTTGTGAAAGTTTTTTTATTAATACCCCCTAAAAAGTTTTATCGATAATTATACCAAGGCTTTTTAACTGCATGAGAAAGCTGAAGACTTGCTTTTTCTTATATCTTTCCAATTTTTTCCCAAAATCGCAAAATTTTGCTTCAAATTAATAAAAATTGAAGTGTAATAAGTATAAAAAA
>JAIDUT010000010.1 GCA_029060065.1 Clostridia bacterium
CAGTAAAAGTATACTTTTTTTGGAAATAACAAAGAGATTTTCTAAATTATAGAAGAATTAATAGTAAAATAAAAAACACGCAATTTTTTGCGTGTTTTTTTATGATTTAGCGTTTGCGCTCAATAACTCCTCCGCCCAAACAAACGTTATCTACGTAAACGACTGCGTACTGCCCTTCGGCAATCGCGCGTTGAGGCGTATCGAACACGAGTTCCAAACCGTCGCCTTTGATTATTGCGGTAGCTTGTTGTTCAGGTTGACGGTGGCGTATTCTCGCCGTACATCTAAAGGTTGTTTCTTTTGGCTTATAGGTTATAAAATTAAACTTGTCGCACTCTAAGGTTGAGTGATAAATCATTGATTGGTCGCCTTGCGATACGTAAAGCACGTTTTTCTCAACGTCCTTGTCTACAACAAACCAAGGCTCGCCATTACCACTACCGCCTATGCCAAGACCTTTGCGCTGTCCGACAGTGTAATAGAATACTCCGCTGTGTCTGCCGACTATGCGATTATCCAAAGTCTTGATATCGCCCTCTTGCATCGGTATATACTCGCTCAAAAACTTGCGGAAATTTCGTTCGCCAATGAAACAAATGCCCGTGGAGTCCTTTTTGTCTGCCGTCGATAGATTAAACTTACTTGCCAAAGTGCGTACTTCGGATTTCTCTAAACCGCCAAGTGGGAATAGTACTTTGTCAAGTTGCTTGGAAGAAAGTTGATTGAGGAAATAAGTCTGGTCTTTGTTGGTATCTTTTGCTTTGAGAAGATAATTAAGTCCGTCGTCTGCGTGAAGTATATCGCAATAGTGCCCTGTCGCAATATAGTCAGCGCCCATAGACAACGCGTGTTTGACAAACGGCGCGAATTTGATTTCTTTATTGCAAAGCACGTCGGGATTGGGAGTTCTGCCCTTTTTATATTCCTCAACAAAAAGTTTGAAGACTCGCTCATAATACTGATTGGCAAAATCTACGCTGTAATACGGTATACCAATGTCATTGCATACCCTGCGCACATCGTAGAAATCTTCGTCGGCACTGCAACAACCGCTATCGTCCTTTTCATGCCAATTTCGCATAAAAAGACCAATGACCTCATAGCCCTGCTCCTTGAGAAGCAAAGCCGTCAATGAGGAGTCTACGCCTCCGCTCATTCCTACTACTACGCGACCTTTTTTCATAGGTTTCTCAATACTTCGTTTACTTCTTTCATATCGCACTTGCCGGCATAATTTGCCTTGAAGTGGCGCATTACGGTAGGAACGGACTTGTCGTCTAAAGCTAGAATAATTTCTTTGATTTCGTCCTTACTCATCAGCTTTGGCAAATAACTCTTTACGGTTGAGATTTGATTATCAAGGCTTTGTACCTTATCGGCGTAACCTGCGCCTGCTTTCTCAAAACCGGACTTTTCTTCAATCAATTCTTTTTCGGTCTTTTGGAGTAGCGATAAAATATCTCCCTCGCTCAATTCTTCGCCTTTAGCTCTTTTTTCTATAGAAGCAAGCATAATCTTATTGATTACTACGTTGAGTGCAGATACTGCGTCCTTGTCCTTTTCTTTCATCTTTGTTACTTTTTCTTTCTTAAAAAAATCTATGTTCATATCTCGCCTCGCAAAATTGGATTGGTTGTATTCAAATGATACACCTAATATTTTGCCGTGTCAAGTTTATACGCCCCCTTACGGAGGCGTAAATCTTTGCGCAGGAATATACTACATAAATTTACAAAGTAAGCACGCCATAATAGCGCCGAAATAACAAGCTACTAAAGATATTGGTATCGCATACCTTAATTTTTTTACCTTGGTAGTAGAAAAATACACCGTGCCGACGTAAAATACCGTTTCGCTCGCGCCGACTATTACCGATGCGCAACGTGATATATACGCGTCTGCGCCGTGGGTCTTATAAATATCCTCTAATAGCGCAAGCGAACCGTTGCCAGACAGAGGACGTATAATAAGAAGTTCGCAAAGTTCTTCGGGAATACCTAAAAAAGTCAAAACCGGCGACATGATTTTGGCGAAATAAGCGTTGAGCCCGCTAAGTGAAAACAGCTCGACAGCAACTAGAACCGCGCAGATATACGGAAATATCGACAGCACTATCGATAAGCTCTCTTTGCTCCCCTTTACAAAATTGTCGTAAACTGGAACTTTTTTTATAAAAGCTATAACTATTACGAGAAGAATAAATATAGGAAGTATGTATTTGCTCATATTTTTTTCCTCTCACCTGTAGGTATGAAAAGCGGTTTTGGCGGTTCGACTTTCTCGACCTTACCTTTTTTGCGAGCAATCAACGCGCAAACTTTGGCAAGTATTACTCCCGTAACGGTAGAAATCAAAGTCGCAAGCAATGACGGCAAAATGATATCAGACGGAGCATTACTACCCGCCGACGCGCGCAAACCTATTATCGTCGCGGGAATAAGCTGAATGGACGTAGAATTGATTACCATAAAAAGTATCATATTATCCGTGGCTTTTTGAGAACCGTCTTGCATAGTCTCCATTGCCTTGATACCTAGCGGAGTGGCGGCACCGCCCATACCTAAAAGATTTGCTGAAAAATTGAGCGTAATATATTCTAAAGCAAGGTCGCTCTCCCCTTTGAACAACCTTTTGGTCAATGGGCGAAATAATTTATTGAGAGCTTTGTTGAGTCCTATGCCGTCCATTAAAGAGAGTATCGACAGCCATATAGCATATATTGCTATAAGCGTAAACGCCAACGTCAACGCGTTGTTTGCTCCGCTTATCATTATAGAAAAAGCGCTCTCCGGCGCAACGACTACCAACATAATCAAAGACGCCAATATCATTATCGTAAAAACTATGTTCATAATGCAACAACTCCCATACGAAATTGTATGAGAGTTGTGAGATATTTATTACAAATGGTCTATATATTATAATAATTATAATATTACATCAGTACTATTTAAGCGTAACAAAGTCGCTTGAACTAACAGGAATTGCTACAACCTTATCCTCGCTGTCGCGAGTAATATATAATTTAAGCGACGTCGTATTGACTTTCACTCTCCAAAGAGCGTCGGTAAGCGAAAAACTGCGAGTGATTTCGTACGTCACGCCGTCAATCTCTACTGCGTTGAGAATATCGCCGACTTGCAAATAATAACTTGCCAAAGAATCCTCTTCGATTGAACTTACTAAAATCTCTTCAACTACCTTAACAGTCTTAGTAGCGGAATCGTACACGGCTTTTGAAGAGTTTACAACCCCGCCTATTCCAAGATACACCTTCTTTATATTTTTATTTTCTTCGCCTTCGCAATTAGCTATCGCATAATCGGCTATTCCTATCGCTACGTCGCTTGGTATTGCATATCCCATATTATCTATACTCGTCGAACTCGCCTTTGCATTGACAATACCTATGAGCTGACCTTTGGCATTGAAAAGTCCGCCACCGCTATTGCCCGAATTGATTGCAGTATCGACACGCATAACTCTTGTGGTATATGATAAACCTATAGTCGAATCGCTTATGGTCAATTCTTCGCTGTCAACGCTGATTACACCTTTAGTAACGGAAAACTTAATCTCATTGTAATAAGTTTCGCCACCCGACGAAGGCGCGCCTACAGCTATTGCCGTAGAACCGACGGCAACGTCTTTGCTACTCGCTACATCAACTGCTCTTGCGTCACTGTTCTTTATTATATTGCTCCCGCTTGCTTTAAGAATAGCTATGTCATAGTCGTAAGCTCCGCCTATATATTTTACAGGTATCGCCTGTTCTTCAAACTCGTCATAGCCGTATAGGAATACGTCTAAATCGTCGCAAATCTTGTCCTCTGTCTTATAATTTGTATTGTATACTACATGATAATTTGTGATAATATATGCGTCGCCGTTATCTTTATTGATTTTATAAATAACGCCTGAACCGCTCGAAGTTGAGTCTTGTTCTCTTCCCCATCTATCGGCAATAACGCCTTTCGCGCGTACTTTTACCGCCGATAAAAGCGCAAGATTAGAAGCGGTCTGAACGTCTTCGCTCAAATTGAGATAGGATTGCAAAAATTCGATATACGTTCCCTTGAAGCCCTCTTCTACCGCTTTGTCATATATCTCTTGTATAGAAACCGCTCCGTCAGCCCCGTTCTTTCCATCTGTTCCGTTCTGACCGTCCGAGCCTTTAAGACTGTCAAGCCATTCTTCAAGACTCCCTTCAAACCCATGCTCTACGGCAAGTTCGTAAGCCGACTTTCCTTGTTTGCCGTCGCACGCTACAAAAAATGCGCATAGCATTGCAATTATCAGCGATAATGATACTATAAAAACAATTTTCTTCTTCATACTTCTTCCTTATTAGTATTTACTAATTTATCCTGTTTATTGTTGTAAAAAGTTATTTTTTAATGCGATAACAGGTTTTTAGAATTTACCGGAAAAATTCTTTATGGTATAACCGCTCTTTTCCAGCACCTTAACTTGGTTGGTAATCGACTCGACAAATTCCTCGTTATTTTTTGTCTTTTGCATCATATTGAGCAGTTGATCGGTAGTATCTTGCAAATCTCCCGTAGACAACATCTTGCGAAGCGCCCATACGCCCTCAAGCTCCTTTTGGGAAAGCAACAAATCTTCTCTTCTCGTAGATGAACGGTTGAGGTCGATTGCCGGGAAAATTCTTCTTTCGCTGAGTTTTCTATCAAGGGTGATTTCCATATTACCCGTACCCTTGAACTCTTCGTATATTACGTCGTCCATTCTGCTACCCGTATCGACAAGAGCCGTCGCAATAATTGTGAGCGAACCGCCGTTCTCGATATTTCTCGCCGCGCCGAAGAATTTCTTCGGGCTTGCCAATGCTCCCGGGTCGATACCGCCTGAGAGAGTTCTGCCTGTAGGAGGAATCGTTAGGTTGTACGCTCTTGCCAAACGCGTAAGCGAATCCATCATTATAACTACGTCTTTGCCAAGTTCTACAAGACGTCTAGCCCTTTCGATAAGCAGTTCCGACGCTTTGCAGTGATGCTCTGGAACTTCGTCAAAGGTTGAGTAAATGACTTCGCCTTTGATAGACCTCTTCATATCCGTAACTTCTTCGGGACGCTCGTCAACAAGCAGTACGAAAAGCGTTACTTCCGAGTGATTAGTAGTAATAGAATTAGCAATCTTCTTGAGTAGCGTAGTTTTGCCGGCTTTTGGCGGGGATACTATCATAGCTCTCTGTCCCTTGCCTATAGGAGCTATCAAGTCAAGGCTTCTGATTGCAAAATCTCCTCTTGTGACGCTCTTTTCAGCGGTGTTTATCTCAAGTCTTAATCTTTCCTGCGGGAATATCGGAGTCAACGCGTCAAAGTGCGGACGACGTCTTAGACTTGTCAAGTTGGTACCGCTGTCGTCTACATAACCAATCGCCTTATACTCTCCCGTGCCGGGAATATCTCTGCCTTTATCATCCTTTTGATATACTATATCGTATTTGATTTCAGGGTTTACTCTCTGAACGACTGTCAACGCGGGAGGTTTGTTCTCAGAATTCTTTCTTGCGATACCAACGACATAGTCGCCGGCTCTCAAACCAAGCGCCTTGATAATTCTGCCCGATACGTATACGTCTTTTTCTCCGCACTCGCAGTTTTCCGCTCTTAAGAAGCCGTAACCGTCTAGAATCTCCAAGATACCGCTACGTTCTTCGCTTTCAACAGTTTCTTTTACGGCGCCGTCATTATTAAGTTGAGTTTTATTATCGTCGTCAACAGCGTTATCCAATATTTTTTCCGTATCATATTCCTCGGTCTTTATAACTTGAGGAATTGAAGATGATGACGAAATCGGGTCTTTTACTATGTTTGGAGATTCCGACTTGGCAGGTCTGCCTCTTTTGGATTTGGGAGCTTGACAAGCATCTCCGCCGTTTTGCATAAACTCAAAATATGCGTCTATAAGCTGGTCTTTGTTTTTGGTGCTTGGAGTAATTCCTACTTCCCTAACGATAGTACGCACAACGTGAATTGTCATATTTTGAAAATCTTCGCGAGTATATTGCGGTCCGCCTATAGTGCTTTGATTATCATGAGCCGTCGATACTTGCGCATTTTGATTACAGGCAAGTAAAATACTCTCAATGAGACTTTCTTCAGACATATACGATACGTTTTCTACGTTCTTTTTCTTTGCGATATCTCGCAATTCAAAATAAGTCTTTGCCTTTAGCTCCTCGCGGGTATAATCATTCTTTATCATAATTTCTCCTGTTATTGAATTTTAATAAATGCCGATTTATAGTTATAATTGTTATTATAATATTATAGTAGTGTATATTATATTCTCCATTGTCAAAATGGCGTATGTATATTGTTGCTCTACTGTGTTTTAGACCTAACGCTAGTCTTATTTGCTTGTAAACTTTTTAATCTAATTGAAAAAAATTTTTCTGTCTTTCATTTGCAAAGACGATTTTTATCGTCTTTGCAAACTGCTTATCAAAATATTTCTTGGTTGAATACTATGACTACCGTACTGTCGCTTTCAAAGTGCGCTCTGTCAAATTCGATAGACTGTCCGTCGATTACTTTTATCTGTTCTTCGTCAAAAAGATCAATAAATTCATCGAGTTTTTCGATATCAACCTCGCTTTTGGACGTCTTGAAATGCATTGGTATTACCACGTCAGGCATCATAATATCAACGTATTTCTTGGCTTGTTTGGCATCGATAGTATAGTTGCCTCCGACAGGTATCATAAGTACGTTGACAGAGCCTATGCCGTCTGCAAGTCTAACGGTACACTCTTCGCCTATGTCGCCCATATGACATAAGTCTACACCGTCCATTCTAAACTTGAAAATCTTGTTTTCGCCCCTTTTCTTGCCGAGCTTGTCGTCATGATAGGAACGCATTGACGAAATGTCTACGCCCTTGATTTCCCAAAAACCGCATTCGCTCAATACCAACGGCTCTCCGTCAATTCTAACTATAGCGTTGTGGTCCTTATGCTGATGCGAACAAGTCACAACGTCAGCGCTAGTATTAGCCATTTCGTAACCGACGATTTCTTTGTCAAACGGGTCTGTGACTATCGTCGTACCAGTAGATTCCGTCAACTTGAAGCAAGAATGCCCCAGCCATTCAATTTTCATTTTACTCCTCGCTTATATCCATAGCCAGCTGTTGAGGTTTGCCGGCATTAAATTTTTCTATAAGTTCATGTATTTTGTCGTGCGGGTCAAGCAACTGACTTAACGATTTATTTTGGTCGATAGCGGCAATGATGTATGCTACAAACTTAGACATATCAGCCTGTACAAACCAATTCTTTTGCAAAAGCTCTTGCGTAGCATAAGTCAAATTTGTAGAAAGCACCGCGTCGAAAAGACCTGCGTCGTATGCTTTTTGGAATTTCTCCGGTCCCTCCGTAAAGAGTGCGTAAGTAGCTGAGAGGAAAATCCTACCGCAACCTGCAGCCTTAAGCTCATTACAAAGTTTGAGCATACTGTCGCCTGTAGCAATTATATCGTCTGCTACGAAAATATCTTTGTCCTTTACGTCGTTACCGATATACTCGTGCGCAACTATAGGATTACGTCCATTGACCACGTTGGCATAATCTCTTCTCTTGTAGAACATTCCCAAATCAGTACCAAGTACAGAAGCGTAATAGATATTTCTGCTCATTGCGCCTTCGTCCGGACTGACAATCATAAAGTTGTCTTTTTTCATATTAATTTCTGGGAAAGCCTTGAGCAATGACTTCAAAATTTGATAAGTGGGCATAAAGTTGTCAAAGCCCATGATAGGTACGGAGTTCTGTACTCTCGGGTCGTGAGCATCAAAAGTAATTATATCGCTGACTCCCATAAACTCCAATTCTCTAAGCATTTGAGCGCAGTCGAGAGATTCTCTTGCAACTCTTCTATGTTGTCTACCGCCGTAAAGCAGTGGCATAATTACGGTAATCTTGTTGGCATTACCCGCGCATGCGCCTATTATTCTCTTCAAATCGGAATAGTGGTCGTCAGGCGACATTCTGTTGGGCGTACCGAACATATTGTATTCTATAGAATAATTTCCGACGTCGCATATTATAAAAAGGTCTTTACCTCTTATGCTGTCGATTAAAAGTCCCTTACCGTCGCCGGTCGTAAATCTAGGACAGATGTTTTTTACCAAAAAAGTGTCCTTAAAGAACTTCTTTCCGTTTGTCTTTGCCTCGTTGTTATACCAATTAACAAGGTATTGGTCAACTTTTTTGCCTAATTCGGCCGCTCCTTCCAAAGCCAAGATAGCCATGTTGGAAGAGTCTTTTTCAAAACTGAAGATAGACTCAAAAAATGGTCGCATTGTTGCCTCCGTATATTAAAAAAATTG
>JAIDUT010000100.1 GCA_029060065.1 Clostridia bacterium
CCTATACTGCTTACGCTGTCGTATTCTATGGTCTTAATATTGTCTTTTACGCTTAGACTTGTTTTTATTTGCGAAGCTACGTAACTATCTGTCAATCCCCATACCGCATAGTATGTTACGTCACCGAATACTCCCGTAGGTAGCTCTGTAACTGGGTCGCTCTTCCCAGTCTTATCTGTAGTCCAACCTCTAAAGGTGTGATTGGTCTTAAGATAACTTCCGCTCGGAGACGGTAAAGCGTCTCCCGCTCTGTATTCTGCCGTATCTATTCCAAGTCCTTCTTCTCCGCCTCCGCTCAATAAGTTCTTGAACGTTACGTTGGCTGTAAGGAAGTTGCGGACCGGAGTATCTGCTGGAGTATATCCTCCTATCTTGCTCTTATCCCAAATTTTAGATGGCAATATGCTATCGTCTACGTCTTGCTTAGCCTTATCGTATATATCGTCGAAAGTTTCGTGTAAAATAGGTTGAGCAGGCGAAGAACTTGTAAATGAATATATATATGCTACTGGAATGGTCTGATATGAAAGCGAAGAAGGTTTAACTAAATGCAAATTACTGATTTGTGAATTTGACGTAGTACAAGTTAAATCCGAAGTCATCATATATAATGGCAACTTAGTCGCCCCGCTTGCGCCAATAAAATTGCCACTATATATATTAAAAAATCTTGAAGTAGATATTTTTGTATTTTGCCATGCAACTCCTCCACTTGCATTTCTATGGCTACTCGTAATATCCGTTTCAGCTACAACGTTTTCTATTTTTAACTGCTTAGCGTGAGTTATGGCTACGACACTGCTTACGTGAATATATTTTATCGTACTACCTCCAGAAACGTTTGCTGTTAAGTCTGCTACACTATCATAAATATAATTATAATTTGCAGTATCGTATACGCCACCTACTAATCCACCAAATATTGGCAACATACTCGTACCATATTTATGAGAAGTCATTTCAGTTTTTGCCGAACAACGATAAACAATCAAAGAATTAAATGTCTCACCTAATAATCCCCCCCAGGAAGTATGCGCACCGTAATTTGACGCCGTTTGCGAACTAATGATGCCTAAAGTATGGCAATTGAGAATTTGAATATTTCCCGTTGAATATCCCACTATACCGCCCACATTAGAACATCTCATTATATTTGACGATACTTGATTAGTTAACGGAATCTCTAAAAACTCATAATTTTCCACAATAAGGTCAGTGATTAAAGCTCCTAACGAATGACAAAACGTACCAAAACCGGCAACAGACGACGGCATAGCTACAAAAGAATTAGTACTAGAATTCCAATATTGCCAAACACTACATGATATATTTTTTAATGCAAAACCCAAACCGTTAAAAGTACCGTTAAAATGTACTACAGGATGAAAAGCCTCGCCGTCAAAGTCAAGGTCGTTGGCTAATACAAAATACTCGCCAGAGCCGTAGTTCGTACCCGTTGCCATTCTCTTAACAAAATTATCCCAATCTGCAAGTGTACTAATTACGTAAGGATTTTGTTGAGACGTTCCGTGAGGCTTAGACGTATCTACGGTTACTTCTGTAATATCTCTTGAAATAGTCCCAGCGCGAAAGTCATCTATTTTTTCAGGGTCTGTGTAAACGTACGTTACGCCATTGTCAAACTGTCCTAAGCCACCGCTCGTAGGATAGTTGACATTAAATGAGGTATTAGTGAATCCACTATTTGATATATCTTGCAACATGTCATTGTCAATTGATCCAATGCCCTTAGGAATTGCGCACGCTAAGATAGTCATTGCAATCAATATCGCAAGTACTACGACGTATTTAATCAAATAATTGTTTTTTCGATTTTCTTTCATATTTTGTCCTATTGAAAGTATGCTTTTTAATGCGAATTATGTTGAACTTCAACGCGTGTTGAAAAATTCCAAAAAAAGTATACTTTT
>JAIDUT010000101.1 GCA_029060065.1 Clostridia bacterium
ACTTGAACCCGCACGATGTCGCCATCACCGGATTTTGAGTCCGGCGCGTCTGCCAATTCCACCACTTCGGCATATTTTTGTGGTTAAATCGCTTATTGCTTTATTATATTATCATACTATTTTGGCATTTGCAATCAAAAAAATAAAAAAATAATGAGAAATGTTCAAAAAATTCTAGATTTATCATAAAAGATATAGTACAATATTAAAAATACGTTTGGGGGAGCAGACAGTATGAATATTTGGCATGATATAAGTAAAGATAGAATTGCGTGTGAAGATTTTATAGCTTGTATTGAAATCCCTAAGGGGTGCAAGAATAAATATGAAGTCGATAAGCAGACGGGCATGCTTATTTTGGATAGAATACTTTATACTGCTACGCATTATCCTGCCAATTACGGATTTATTCCTCGCACTTACGCAGACGACGGCGACCCGTTGGACGTGTTGGTTATTTGCAGTGAGGAGATTGCTCCGTTATCGCTCGTCAGGTGTTATCCTATAGGGCAAATTGCCATGATTGACGACGGCGCGGAGGATATTAAGATTTTGGCGGTGCCGTTCAAGGACCCAAACTGGAACGGATACAAAGACGTCAGTCAACTGCCACCGCACATTATTGAAGAAATGAAACACTTTTTTGGAGTATATAAACAACTTGAGGGCAAGAAAATGGAAGTTCTTGAGTTGTCGGGTAGGGACGAGGCTATAGAGTCCATAAGTAAAGCCATAAACTTGTACGAGGAAGTGTTTCTAAAAGACTAAAAGGATAGATTTAATTTACTTAAGATAAAATAAATGAAAAGACCTTTTAATTTTAGAATTGCTCCGCTGATTTTATTGAGCATTATATTGGCTATTTTGTCAATAACCTTTTGTGACAATTCTACAGTTCTGATTTTTGTAACGCTGGCAATAATAGCGTTACTATCGGTTATATTTATAAAGAAATTCAAGAAAGCAAGACCAAAACTAATAGTCTGTATTTTGACGTTTTTACTATTTTTAGGCTTGACCACATTGACTTATATCAGAGTGGAAAACAGAGAAATTTATTCAGAAAATTCTTTTATTGAAGCCGACGTAGATATACTTACTGAGTGCGACGAAAACGGTGAGTTGCAAATTCCCACAGACAAAGATATAGCGGAAATATGTTTGAGCAACATACTTGTCGACGGCAGGAAAGTTGAGGGCAAGGCGATAGCCGTATTTTCCGACCCAACTATCTTCGAGGGATATAAGATAGGTGACAGAATAAAATTCAGAGGCAATATTGCACCTCAAAATCTTGTAGTTGAAGACGCGTACAGTGTGCTTGATTATCGCAACAAACTTTATCATTATATCTATTGCAACGTAAATTTCGACGATGAGAATTTCTGTTTTTACAAGGTATCGTCGGGCATGAACCTGATGGACAGAATAAAGATAAAAGTTAAGAGTACTCTTTATGCCAATACAAGAAGCGATACTGCGGGCTTTTTGTACGCTATGACATTTGGCGATAAGAGCGGATTAAGCAGTCAAATTAAAAATAGTTTCAGTTATACGGGAACGGCGCACGTATTTGCTATATCGGGATTACATATAGGAATACTTGCCGGCGGTATTCTTTGGATATTTAAGAAGACAAAGTTGAACAATCGCGTAGTGAGGCTTGTAGTTATGAGCGCAGTGCTTGTAATATTCAGCGCGCTGTGCGGATTCCCGCCGTCTACTGTTAGGGCAAGTTTTATGACGTTTTTGCTTATGCTCGCCAAAGCGTTGGGTATGCGCAACGACGGAATTTCAAGTATGGCATTGGGCGCAAGCCTGATTCTATTATTTGATCCGATATACCTATTCGATATAGGTTATTTAATGAGTTTTCTTGCCGTCTTTGGAATCCTTGCTTTTTACAAACCCATTTACGGCTTATTTAGAAAGATAAAAATTCCCAAAAAGATTAGCGGGTTACTTTCCACTTCGATAGCTGTCAACATTTTGCTTCTGCCATTGATGATGTACTTTTTCAATGGCGAAACTTTACTCTTCATTATAGCAAATCTTTTACTTTTACCTGTTCTGGCAGTAGCTTTTCCAATATATATTTTGTGTGTAACTATAGCGTCAGTTCTTCCATTTATGGGCTGGTTGGTGACAGCAGTCGCGGGACTATTCACGCTTTTGATAATGCTGATTGAATGGATAAGCAAAATACCTACGCTCTTAATCAACTTTAACGTTAACGCGATAATTGTCTTTATCGGTTTACTTAGCGCAGTAATACTATCCAAATACGTATTTACGCACAAAAATATAAAGAGGGTAGCCGTACTTGTTTTTGCGGTAGCGTTGATATTTATGACAACCGCGTCTTTTAGAATTTGGGGTTCCAATAATCTCTACGTATATTGTTTTACCGACAAGTATGACTGTCAATACGTACTTGTTGACAACGCGTTTGGCGGAGAGTATCTGATTATCGACGAAAAGACGAGCAGTGACAGCGTGTCAAGTGTTCTAAACGCTATGAGCGAGAATAAATTCACTAAGATTGACGGAATAATAGTCGTGGGCGAAGTTGACGATTATTATCTTGACAAGTTGCAAATGTATACAAACTGTCCTTACGTCTACAGTCCCAACAGAACGGGGAGTACGTCAAACGGTATTTACGTAGGAACGTCGGTGATAGAGTCCGGACTGACGATAGCTTATATTAACTACGGAACTTTAGATATTGTTTCCGGCGGAACGACTTTGAGAATTTTGGCAAGCGATTATTATGTGAGCGACGACAATTACGATATTCTGGTCACTTACAACGTAATAAGCGGTGATACGGAGGACAAATATATAGTTTGCGACATAGGTTTTGATAATTCTATCAAAAATTGCGTGCCAAGTACGTTTACTTTTGAAATAAATAATGATAAAATAAAAGTCCAAAGTTCTTGGAGGTATTGATGCAGGCACTTCAACTAAAACAAACTTTTAAGACGAATATATCCGACGTCTATGCGCTCACGGGCGACGACGAGGGTATGATTTTGTTTGCGTTGGAGAAGTTCTACGCTCTAATACCTGCCGATACGAGAGAGTATTGCGTGCAGAAGTTCGAAGGGAATGAAATAAGTCTAGATGAAGTAATAGCTTCGCTGTCTTATCCATCTATGTTTGGAGATAGACGGCTCGTCATAGTCAAGGACTTCAATAAAAAACTCACAATGCAAGAAACGGAAAACTGGCTTGATTACGTCAGTAATACTATTGAGGGAAATATACTTGTACTCGTAAACTGTCCTACAATAAAGAATGCGATAAACCAATTCGTCGTAGACGTAGATTGCAATAAATTAGGATTGCTTGATTACGTCAATTATATACAGACGCTTTTCAACTTTTATAAAGTCAAGTATGACAAGTCTGCGCTTTCCGAGATAGTCAACAGATGCAATAAAGACTTTGGTAAAATAAACAATGAGATAAACAAACTTATGCTTTATGCAGGCAGTGAAATAGAAATAGATAGACAGGTAATAGACTACATTGTTGCTACGGATACGGAAACTCAGGTATTTGAATTTATATATGCCATTCAAGACTGTAATTACGACAAGGCAATGGGGATAATCGGCGTACTGTTGAGTAGGGGCGACAAGCCCAATGCGATACTCGCGACGATTACTTTGACGTTCAAGCGTATGTTTGCCATAATGACCAACGACGGCGACGAGGAATTTTTGTGCGAAAGACTGGGAATGAAAAAAGGCGCTATCTTTATGACGAAAAAGAAGATTGACGAGGCAAAGCGCAGAGTAAGCGGGTTCTTGACAAAGCTCAAGGAAACGGTGTATTATCTCTATCAGCTCGAATATGATTTCAAGAGCGGAAAAATATCTTCGGATAGCGCTCTTGATTTGGCAATTACACATCTTATAGGAAAGACTTATGCAAAATGAACAACAGGTGTTTATACGCCCAAAGACACCGAAACTTAAAAACGATTGGGTGACTATAGTTATGAAAGTCTTGCTATATGCGGGAATGTTCTTTTCGCTCTTTTACTTTGGCAAGCGCAATTTTAATTCGCTATTTATTGCGGTCATAGATCCGTCGTATACCGACATATTTGGTATATCGCTTGCGGGATATATATCGTCTATGGGCAAGAATATGCTTTTAGCAATGAAAATACTTTTGCCTGCTATATGCGCGCTGTTGTTTTTCTTGTTTTATTTTTTATATGCAAAATTTTTTGCCACTTTGGTATTTAACCAATTGCGCGTTTTCGGTGTAGAGTTCGATATACGTAAGTTTAGAATTTGTCTTGACGGAAGCATGATTTTATTGTGCGTTTTGATAGGTATATTTCAAGTGGTCTTTAATTATTATCCGTTGGCGGAAAACTTCGGAAGCGTATTTATACCGCCGGTTCTTGCGCTGATTTCAATGGCAGTCTTTTATTTCACTTATTCAAAAGGTTTAGAAAAGATGTACCGCCCTTTGCTTCTCAACATTATGTTGTTGCCGACGATAGTCGTCGTTCTGTTTGCGTGAGGTGAGTATGGCAGAGAAGTTGAATTCAAAAAAGATATTGATTTTTGCAGTAGTTTTGCTCGTAGTATTCATGACGGCGTTTTTTGCAGGTTGCAGTTCTCCTACGCCGGAAGTTAATATTCCCGACATTGTCGGCGCTATTGACTTTAATATAGAAGATAAGGCGTACGGTTATTTACAAGATTTAGCGGGAGAGGAACTTAAAGACAGAACGTTGGGCACGCAAGGCGAACTCGACTCGGCGAAGTATATCGCAAGCGTAATGAGCGATTTGGGTTATGAAAGCCAATATTCAAGCGATGGAATCCAAGGCTTACAAGGATTTAAGACGTCTATCAAGAGATTCGGCGGGGAAGAAGTTGCCGACGCTCAGGGTTACAACGTCATATTTTCTAAGAAGTCTAAAGCAGAAAAAAGCAACGGCGAAATAATACTTGCTTGCCAATACGACAATCTCTATTCCGAAAAATCCGATATCAGCGGAAATTTGTGGAGCGCAGACGGCAGTTATGAAAGCGGAGCTTCAGTAGCTATATTGCTCACCCTTGCCGAAGCGCTAAAAGACTCGACTTTGGATTATGATTTGACGTTTGCGTTTTTTACTTGCGGTTGTTACGGTTGGAAAGGCGCGATGAATTACGTCGAAAATCTAGATAGGACCCAACTTGACAAAATAGCTCTTGTATTAAACTTTGCTATGTTAGGCGGAGGAGATAATTGGTATATCTATACGGGCGAAAGCGCCAACAGTTACGGGAAGTATTTATATAAGTGCGGAGAGGGGCATCTTACCGCTGTGCCTAAAGACAGAAACCCGGGTCAGTTTTATTTGACTGAAGATACGAGATACAGATATACAAATATAGGTATGCTGTCCAATCAATACTATTTTGACTTAAAAGGTATACCGACCGCAAACTTTTTGTCGCTTAACTGGGAGATAAACGATAATCCGCTTTTTAGTGAAATGAGAGGCAAAGACAACATTTATCATACAAAAGGCGATACTTTAGAAAATATGATTGAGCGCAAAGGAGAAGAGGCTATCAAGGCTCAACTCTTTGAGGTCATA
This sequence comes from Clostridia bacterium, assembly GCA_029060065.1. Taxonomy (GTDB): domain Bacteria; phylum Bacillota; class Clostridia; order Christensenellales; family UBA3700; genus RACS-045. The sequence continues at coordinate 5,621 of JAIDUT010000101.1, forward strand.
AGGGTAACTTTGACCGCGCTCGATATGTCAAACCAAGATACTTTGAAAGCAAGTCTTGGCGTGGCAAAGAGCGAGTTGCCCAATGCAACCGCGCAGAATGCTAAGAGCGCAAATTTGGCAAACTTGATTTTCAAAGTAGTTCTCATAGCCGGCTTAGTGGTAGCCTCATACGTTCTTAAAAACTATTTGAATAAGAACATCGATAAGTATATTAAGGCAAAAAAAGCCAAGGAAACGCAAGCTAGCGACGGAGAAGAAACGCAAATTCCTTTTGAGTCTGGCGACGCTCAAAGCGATGTCACAACATCGCAAGACAAGCAAAAATCTGAAGAAAAGTCTAAAAAAGAGCAAGATGAGGACCCATTTGTATAAAATATTGCAAAAACTTTAGTTAAAACACTTTATTTTTGCAAAAAAACATTATATTATAATAATAGTGAAAAATTATGGAGGAAGATACGTTGCTCAACTCTTTATTGGCTACGAATTTAAGCCAGTCGGACGTAGCGTGGATAATTGTTAACATTTTGGTGACTTTAGCAGTTGCCATAATGATGTTTATATTTTTTGCAAGACGTAACAGCTATCGTTTGGCGGTAGTGATATCCGTATACACAATTATTTATCTTGCTCTTTATATTTTGAATATCAACATAGCGGAACAAAAGATAAGCATTGCTATTGACGTATTGAGATATTTTAATCTTTTCTGGATAGTAGCTATAGTAGAGGTATACAGATCCGACCTTAAGATATATTTAAGTAAGTTGGCAAGACGTCAAAAGACCAGATACAACTACAATACGTCGGACGAAGAGCTTTTGATTTCCGCAACGGAAATCGTTAAGGCGTGCCAGAACATGGCAAAGAACGACGTTGGAGCTTTGATTATCATTGCGCCGACGGAAATACCTGCTCACATACTTGACACCGGTACGGCATTGGACGCAACGATATCCAGCGGACTTTTAGAGAGTATATTCAGCACCAAAGGACCTTTGCACGACGGAGCAGTGGTAGTACTTGGCGACAGAATTATCTCCGCAGGTTGTTTCTTACCGCTTTCGCAAGAAGTTACGCTTGCAAAAGAATTGGGTACTCGTCACAGAGCGGCAATAGGTATCACCGAAGAGAGCGACGTATTTGCTATTGTCGTCAGCGAAGAGAGCGGTATAATCAGCGTAGTACAAGGCGGTACTATCAAGAGATACATGACCCCCGAGAAGTTGCTCGAAGAAATCAAGGTTATATACAGAATAAGTACTCAGTCTGTAGTTAAAAAACACGATAAGCACGCTAAGAAGCACGACAGTAAGAAAAACTAAGTATTTCTGCAAATAAGTTAATCAGAATGCCAAACTATTTATTAGTCTGGCATTTTTATTGAAAGAAATAAAAAGGAAAAAATATGAATAGTACCATTACAATTCCCAAAATACTTTTGCCAAAATCCGATGTCGACATGAGCAAGTGGAGCGTCATTGCGTGCGACCAATTCACGTCACAACCTGCTTATTGGGAGCAAGTTGACAAATTAGTCGGCGACGCGCCGTCTGCGCTGAGAATTATTTACCCTGAAGTATATTTGGAAGAGGCAAATAAACGCGATAGAATTAAGGCTATCAACGACAATATGCAAAAATATTTGCAAAGCGGAATATTTGAAGAATTTGAAGGATTTATACTTGTCGAGAGAACTACTCCCGATGGGCAAAAGCGATTGGGCCTTGTATTAGCCGTGGACCTTGAAGATTATGAGTACACCGAGCAAAACAATGCGCTTATCAAAGCTACCGAAAAGACGGTAGTCGAAAGACTTCCGGCAAGAATAGAAGTCCGCAAGGGCGCTTGTCTTGAAAGTCCGCATATAATGATGCTTATGGACGATAGAAAGCGCAATATTATAGAGCGCTTGTACGCGCGACGTGGAGAGTTGGAGATCGCCTATGATTTTGCGCTTAACATGGGCGGTGGAAGTATCAAAGGATATAAGATAGAGGATAAAGATTGCAATAGAATTATCGATGACCTTAACAGTCTTTTGGATAGAAATACTTTGACAGAGAAGTATGGAAGCGATAGACCTATACTTTTTGCGGTAGGCGACGGCAACCATTCGTTAGCGACGGCAAAGGAATGCTGGAACAATATCAAAAAGACTTTGAGTAGTGACGAGTTCGACACTCACCCCGCAAGATACGCGCTTTGCGAACTTGTCAATTTGCATGACGATTCCTTGAAGTTCGAGCCGATACACAGGGCGGTATTTGGAGTTGACGAAAAGTTTATCGAGTTTATGAGAAACGAACTTGCAAAGTTAGACGGAAAAAGTAGTGTAAAAGTTGTTTATGGCGACAAGGAGTTTTCGTGGAGAGTATCAGCCAATGCAAGCGACGCGATAGCCGATATTCAACAGCTTATGGACGAATACAACAAGACGCATAAAGATATGGTTATAGATTATATACACGGCGACGGGCATTTGCTAAGCGTTGCCAAGGAGAAAAACGCAGTCGCAGTCTTTATGCCTTGCTTAGAGAAAGACGGACTTTTCGATTACGTTGTCAGACGCGGAGTACTGCCTCGCAAGTCTTTCTCAATGGGACACGCAGAGGACAAGAGATATTATCTTGAGTGCAGAGTAATTTTATAATTATTGTTATTTGCTTGCCAAAAACTTAAAGGCAATGTAAAATATGGTATATAAAGTGGATAGATAAGAGATAAGAAATAAGAGATATTGAAATTAAGAAATAACGAAATAAGAGTTTAACAATAGAGGTAAATATGTCAATCACAGTGGCAAAATTCGGCGGTACGTCAATGGCGGACGCCAAAGCAATTACTAAAGTAGCTGAGATAATCAAGCAGGACAAAAAGCGCAGATACGTTGTAGTATCGGCGCCGGGTAAAAGATTCTCGCAAGACCACAAGGTCACCGATATGCTTTACGCATGTTATCACGACTTGCAAATCAACGGCGAGTGCAAAGATACTTTTGATAAGATTAGAGAGAGGTTCAAGGGTATAGTTGACGACCTTGCAATAGATTTAGATATAGACAGTTATCTCGACAAAGTCGAAGAAGAGATGTATAAATACGATTCTGCAGAATTTTGCGCGTCCAGAGGCGAGTATCTTTCAGCGGTAATTATGGCAAAAGTATTGGGATATACTTTCGTAGACGCTAAGGATATTATGGTCTTCAACGACAACGGCGACTTCGAAGCGGAGCTTACCAATGAGAAAGTCAAGAGCGCGCTTGCCGGCATTGAGAGGGCAGTCATACCGGGATTTTACGGCGGGGACGAAGCAGGTATCGTACGCACGTTCAGCAGAGGCGGTTCCGACGTTTCGGGCGCGGTAATCGCAAGGGCTGTGGGCGCAAGTCTGTACGAGAACTGGACGGACGTCAACGGCTTTATGTCGGCTGACCCACGTATAGTCAATAATCCAAAACCAATCGCTACTCTTTCTTATAAAGAGCTTCGCGAACTTGCTTATATGGGCGCCAACGTACTTCACCCTGAGTCCATTTTCCCTGTAAGAATAAGCAAAATACCTATCAATATCAGAAATACTTTTTGTCCGACGGCAGACGGTACTATGATAGTTGCTGAACTTAGCGAAGAAGAGCTTGGCAAGAGAGTTATTACGGGTATAGCGGGCAAGAAAGGCTACAGTATCGTTTATATCGAAAAGTCTATGATGAATAGCGAACTGGGCTTTGTTCGCAAGGTGCTTGCGGTACTCGAGTATTACAACATATCGTTCGAGCATTTGCCGACGGGTATCGACACAATGAGCATCATTATTGCAGATAGCGAACTTGCAGGCAAAGAGGACGTAGTAGTCGAGAGAATAAAGAAAGTAGTCAATCCGGACCATATCGAAATCAAGAGCGGAATCTCTTTGATAGCGACCGTCGGTCACGGCATGTCGTTTAAGCCGGGTAGCGCGTCTACGCTTATAGGCGCTCTCGCTAAAGAAAAAATCAATATCAGAATGATAGACCAAGGCTCAAGCGAAATGAATATTATTGTGGGTATTGCCTCGAGTGATTATGAGAGGGCAATAAACGCAATATATCACGCCTTTCAAAAGTAGTAAGCCTTGACTATTTATCTTGCTTTCGACAAGCTGTGAGGCGTCGAGGGGCTTACTTAAAACATTAATTCTTCTAAGTTAAATATGAAAATGCGTATCTAGAAATAGATACGCATTTATAGTTATCGATTGTCATTTCGACTTGAAAATCTTATACCACGTACACCTTAACTTCATAGCTGTTAAGCGAAGTAGAGAACTTCCTATTTGTTTTGACGACTTCGCCCGTCCATTGTTCAGTAAGTATATATTCGTTCTTGTGATTTGCTTTTACGTAATCGTCATCGACAATTTTTTGCAAATCAACGGTGATTTTTTTGCTGCCTTTGCGCTTATTAAATACGCATATTGCAGTTCTATCGCCGGATAGCGGTTTGGCAAGAATATCTACGCCGTTGCTTCTTTTGATAACTTTTGCCTGTTTGCCAAGCGCGTCTTGGTTGATAGCAATCATATTTTTATTGGTTACTATTTCGAGTACGTCTTGCTTGATAGCGCGCAGGTCGTTGCCGAGTATCAAAGGAGCGCTTAGCATACACCATACGCTGAAGTGAGATTTGTTTTGGTCGTACGTTAATTTGCCGTTGCCGACCTCTAACATATCGGGGTCGTTCCAACCGCCTACGCCCGCGTATTTATATAGTTTAGCCGTGTGTTTGTAGAGCATGACTATCCAATGCCAATTTGGATTTATATCGGGAGTGGTGCGCCACAGATTGCCTGCCTTAGCTCCCCATTTATAAGGTTTGTTAAGACCCCATTCACATATGGAAAAGGTGATAGGTTTTTCCTCTTCGCCACGCTCGAGAGCGACTTTCTTCGTTGCTTTTTTAAGAGCCTGTCCCATTTTATAATACTGCAGAGCGGTGGAGTCCGCGCGAGATGTAACGGGATTGGAGATTTGTATTTTGTTCACGCCCTTATTTAGGCGTACAACTTGTTGAAATCTGGCAGTTAAGTTAAAGTATTTTTGATGTGGCAATTCATAGATATGGTTTACGCCGTTGACGTTGGCGACAAGGGTTTTGTTATACCAGCCTTTCTTTTTTATACATATAGTCAATACGTATTCGCCGTCCTCGTCTACGGTCACGTTATCGAACGTAGCTACGCCTCTAGCCTTGTCAAGTCCGGATATATAATAACCTCCGTTGAGTTTTTTCTCAGGCATAAATTTGGCAAGTCCGTCGAGTTTCGCTTCTTTGCAATTTACGACGATACCTTTCTTTTCGCCTACTTTTACTATTTCCAAGGCGTATACGAGCGGAGCGTATTTGCTGTATTGCTCGTTATGACAGAAGTCATACTTAAAGTATTCGATACCCCACCTAGCGAAGTTAAGCGCGTCTTTTTCTTCGTTGTGAAGAGAAGCGGGCAAGTTTTCGCAGGTTAGCGTACCGTTTGACGAATAAATACCTACTTTAAGTCCCAAGTCGTTGAGTTTAGCCACGAGAGAGGGGATACCGTTCTTAAAACGTACTAAATCGCCCTGTAGGTTGCCGTTCTCGTCGCGTAAATTGGAGTGCCAGTTATCGTCAAGATTGATAAACTTATATCCTGCGTCAAGCAGACCCTTTTCTAGCATAGCTTTGCTCGTATCGTATATCAAGTCTTCGTCGATATTGTTTTTGAAAGTATTCCAGCTTGCCCAACCCATAGGCGGAGTAAGCGCGACGCCGTTGTCATATTTTTCGCCGATATCCAGCTTTGCCTGTCTTTTTCCCGGCGTCAATAGCATTTTGATATAACACGCAGGACACATACCGTTTCGTTTCATAAAATTTCCCCTTATGCATATTGAAATATTTTTATCGCTTCCTTGTCGCCGAATGCGACAGCTCTGCCTCGTTTTAAGACAACTTTGTCATCACCTTTTAATTTGTTTAACGTTTCTACGCCATCTCTGGCTAATTTTTCATTGGCGTACCAAACTATAAATACGTCTATATCGTCTTTTACAAATACACGAATTGAAAACTTTTTGCCTGCGCTGAAATGCTTGTGAGAATAGTCGGCTTTAAGATACAATTTTGCAACTTTACTCTCACTGGGAGTTGAGGTAAAGAAAAGCCCGACGCTAAGCACTATGATAAAACATATCAATAGAGAAGAAAGTATTATAACGCTCGACTTGCGCATTTTTACCTCGCTGAAATTGTATTATTTATATTATACAACACATATAGGAAAATGTAAAGGGGAAAAGCAAAGGCGCAACTTTCGTCGCGCCTTTAGATAAATAATTTGTTACGATTAGAATAATTTGATTGAATCTTCATCGCCTACTGCCACAGCATTGCCTTTTCTCTTAACATTCTTTTCACTGTAACCTGGGAGTTTGATTGACTTTTCGTAAGCATCCTTTGCCTTATCTTCATCTTCGTACCAAGTGATGGTGATTTTCTTCACGCTAGTTAAAGATTCAGCTTTGGTAAGTATGACAACGTCCGAGTTTTCGTCACCCGCAAAAAGGGTATATTCATTTTTCTTAAACTTATTGATTACGCTTTTTTGACTAGGCGTACAAGCTACGCACATAACTGTCACCATTACTACCAATAGTACAACGGCAACAGAAAGAACGATTTTCTTTTTCATAATTTTGCCTCCTAAATATTTTGATAATTTATTTTAACATAGAATATGAGTATTGTAAATATTTAGTAATCAATAGAAGTATATTTTGTAAAATTTATCCGAACACATATACTCTTATCTGTATATTAATCGACACAATAGTGTCATTAACTTGTTAAAAATTTAACAAATAGTCAATAATACAATATATATACGCACAATTATTGATAGATAGTAATTAAAGATTGTTTTTACGTCTAACATATGTTATAATATTTTTATCGTATATTAACTTGATAAATAGCGTCTAAAAGTTTTCTTTTGGAATATTATAGGGTAGTGAGAACAAATACGGTATGGAGCGGTTTTGCAAAAGATAATAGTGTTCGTTAATGACAATATTCTCTGGGGCGTACCCATGATAATACTCATATTGGGCGTGGGTATTTATCTTACTATACGCAACCGTTTTATACAGGTTACCAAATTCCCATATGCAGTAAAAAATACTATTGGAAAGACGTTGTCGGGCATTGGCAAGAAGAATAAGAAAAAGGGCGACGGCATTTCGCAATTCGAAGCGTTTTCTACGGCTATAGCAGGCACGGTCGGCACGGGTAATATAGTGGGTGTTGCGACGGCAATACTATCCGGCGGTCCGGGAGCGGTCTTTTGGATGTGGCTGTCGGCGTTCGTAGGTATGTTTACCAACTTTGCCGAAAACGTACTGGGTCTTTATTACCGCAAAAAAGGCAAAGACGGCGAGTACAGGGGCGGACCGATGTATTACATATCCGAAGGCTTAGGCTGGAAATGGCTGGCGATACTTTTTTCCGTGTTTTGTATGTTCGCCTCGTTTGGAATGAATATGGTGCAAATCAATACCATAGCGGACACATTGAACGGCGGTTTCAGTATTCCTAAGTGGGTGAGCGGAGTAGTAGTCGCAATAATTATAGCTTTGATAATTATTGGCGGTATCAAGAGAATAGGCAAGATTACTTCATATATAATTCCGTTTATGTGTCTTGGTTTTATTATACTTGCCTTGGTTATTATTTTTATGAACGTCAAAGCAATTCCGTCGGCGTTGGCGCAGATTTTCAAAAACGCGTTTAGTTTTCAATCCGTTGGCGGAGGCTTGCTTGGATATGCGATAATGCGGTCCATGCGTTACGGCTTGGCAAGGGGAATATTCTCCAATGAAGCAGGTCTGGGCAGTTCAGTTATAGCGCACAGCGCCTCCTCGGTAAAAGAGCCTGTACAACAAGGTTTATGGGGTATTTTCGGAGTATTTCTCGATACTATAATAATCTGTACCTTGACGGCTTTAGTCATTTTGACGAGCGGTGTTTATACGCAAGGCGCGGACGTGAGCGGAGCCATGCTCTCACAGTCGGCATTTACGCAATCGTTCGGGCAGTTCGGAACGGTTGTATTTAGTATAATGTTACCGCTGTTTGCCTTTACGACTATACTTTCTTGGGCGTATTACGGCGAGAAGTCGTTTGAATTTATTTTCGGCAAAAAATATGCTATGATTTTCAAGGTGCTGTACGTTGCGCTGGTAATTGTCGGGGCATTGACAAGCGTGTCGCTCGTATGGGATATGGCAGACCTTTTCAACGGACTTATGGCAATTCCCAATCTCGTAGCGCTGTTGTTCCTCGGAGGTACGATAACACGCGTAACGCGTAATTACTTCGCTAGGCAAAAAGATAATAGTATAAAGCCCATGCTGTCGGCGTATCCCGAAGATAATTCAGAATTGAATGAAAATAATGAAATTGAGAATAATGAAGAGGATTTTGAAGAAGCGTAACGTAATAGCGTTACGCTTCTTTATACTTGCATATTACGGCGTGAAGTTTTTGCAGATACTGCGCTTTTACTTCTCTTGGCGAGATTATTTCTATATTTGTGCCAAGTCCCATACACCAGCCGAAAAATGAATCGCTTATCTGTATTTCCGCCGTAAAGCGATATTTTTCGCCGTAAGGGGAGAATTTGGTATTTTTGCCGAATTTATCGAATATAACTTCGACTATTTCAGGAGATATCTCGAAAGTAACGTTTTGCATTTGACCGAGATACATTGAAAATAATTGTTTCTTCTTGCGTCTGGGGTCAAAGTCTTTTAACTCTTCGGGCAGTACGAAGTCATCTCGCAAAATTTTGACGTTCTCCATTCTGTCTATGCGGTAGTGCGCTACGTCTTTGTATTTGTCGCTTGTAGCAATTAGGTAATAATTGTCGCCATTCACCATAGTAGCGATTGGGTTGACGGTATAAGGCTTGTTGTTGTGCATAACCGTCTTTTCGCCCTTAGCGTTTAGCCTAAAGTATTTGAAGCTAATCTTCTTCTTGGCTATAATCGCTTCGTTGATATTAAAGACGTTGTAATATATTTGTTCGTTGTCCCGCTTGGTCGTGTCAAAAACCACAATGTTATTTTTTATTACTTCGCCCTTATGCGAACCGGCAAGGGAAGCAATTTTATCTACAAGCCTGTCGGTCTTTTCGGGGGTGATAAAACTCGACGCTTCAACCGCGTCTATAAGAATACGCACTTCCGCAGAGTCAAAACTCCTGTCGCTGACGTAGTACATATTTTGTTTTTTTCTCACTTGCATAATTTCATATCCGCATTCGTTGAGCAGAGCTATATCATCGTACAGCGTCTTTCGCTCTACGTTAATACCTTCGGCTTTGAGCCTTTCAATCAAATAAACCGTGGATAGGGGATTATTTTCGTCGCTCTCGCTTGTGAGAATTTCGTATAATTTGAGTATCTTAATTTTTTGTTTAAGTCCCGCCATATAGTCCTCGCAAAACTTTTTCTTTATTATAGCAGTAATTGCATTAGTTTTCAAGAATAAGATGTACGATTATTTGTACAAATCCTTAGAATTCAATAAAAATATCCTAGAAAATTTTATAAAAAATCAAAGTAAATTTATAAGAATTTGTTTTGCATTTTCCTTAAAATTATAGTCTAAAAATATCTTTTTTCCGCAAAAGTCCATATAACGAATTTTTCGGCAAAAAAACTTGTATTTATCAGCCAAAATCTGACGAAAATCTCCAAAATTCGACACATATACATAATAATGCAATAGTG
>JAIDUT010000102.1 GCA_029060065.1 Clostridia bacterium
ACCGAATACAACGGCATAAACGAGATACACACAATACAGGTCACATTCAAAGACGCATCATATGAAGTAGTATTCAATCCGGACAACGGCGGAACGTCGTCACCAACGAAAGAAACGTACGGATACGGACAGTTCTTAAAGAAACCAACTCCCGACCCGGTCAACGGAGATTTACTCTTCGTAGGTTGGTATTTTGACGAAGATTATATTGACGATAACGGCAACGAATCCACAAGGAACAGAGCTTGGAGATTTAATTCAGTAGGAAATGTACCGCAAGACAGAGTAACCAAGGCTGTAACCTTGACTGCAAAGTGGCTTAAGGCAGACACATTGGATTCAATAAAGGTCGAATTAGACCCGTCTAAGAAGTATATAGCGCGGACAGGGTTACAAGAGGGCGACTTAATAGTAACGGCTACGTACAGCGGAACTTTGGATAGCAATCACGTAGAGCAAGACGTGGTATTGTCTTGGTCGCAGTTCTCAAGCGGAATAACGTACGCAACAATAGATAAGTTGTTGCACGTAACGCAGGGCGGATATACGGTAATGGTAAGTTACACGTACGGCTCACAGACCAAGACCGACAGCGTGGATATCAACGTATTGCCTATTTCTGTAAACACAGGCAAACTTACATTTGCAGATAAGACAATAATCTATGACGGAACAGATACGAATGTAACGATAGACCCAATCAAGGGAACGTTGCCAAGTGAAATAATTGGTGTAACGTACGTATACACAAAGAACGGTCAACCTGTAGACGTAGCAGATGTCAAGGGCTTAGGAACGTGGGTAGTCCAAGCGGTATTTGAAACAGATTCGACGGACTATTACGCCGAGCCAATGTTGGCAACGCTAAAGGTAGTAAGACCGACAGCGTTGGAAAAGCCTACTTTCACGGGCGGAGTAACGTATGACGGAACGGAGAAAAATATAGAGGACTACTTAGACGGATATGACAGCGACTATATGAAGATAGTAGGCGACGTAACGGGAACGGCAGTAGGAAGATATACCGTAACAATCCAGTTGACGGACGGGAATTGGGCAGACGGAAGTACAGGCAATGTAACACTCAACTGGACGATAGACAAAGCTACGCTAATACCTAAGTGGGATAACTGGGAGTTTGTAGCAAGCGATACAAGCAACGGATTTGCGCCTGTAATCTCCGATATGGCAAGCGGACTTGCAAGCGGAGATAGCGTAGACTACGCAACAGACTTTACGTACAAGATATATGACGAAGAGGGCAACCCACTGAGCGAAAGCGAAGTTAGCGAAGTAGGTTCATACAAGATAGTGGCAAGCATAAATGCTAACAGTGATTTGTTTAAGAACTACCAATTCGACGGAGCAAGCAACGAGTGGTACTTCGTAGTAGTACCTCAAGCAGGCATGGAAGTCTTGACGATAGAGTGGAGCGACACAGAGTTCCTATATGACGGAGAGAAGCATATCCCGACATACGTAGTAAAGGACAGAAATAACAACGTATTGGACAACGCAAGCGTAAAACAGATACTGACCTTTAATAATTACGTAGAAAAGACAGAGATAGCAACGTACACAGTAAAAGTAACGGTGAAGGATA
>JAIDUT010000103.1 GCA_029060065.1 Clostridia bacterium
GTTTTTTATTTTACTATTAATTCTTCTATAATTTAGAAAATCTCTTTGTTATTTCCAAAAAAAGTATACTTTTACTGACCCTAATATATTGCAAATTATTAATACGTGAAGTATAATGTATTTGAGAAAATACGCCTTTTCAGGCGATTACAAGAAAAGTATACTTTATTTGGAATTTTTCAACACGCGTTGAAGTTCGACAAAAATCGCATGTCGAAAACCTAAAAGTATACACAAAGAGGAAACGTATGAACTCAAAGACATTAAGAGCAAAGTATCTAAAATCTGCGATATTGATAATATTCGTTTGCTTTTTATTGGGAGCGATAAGCGCATGCTTGCCGTTGAATATATCAATACCGGAATTGGGTGACAATTCAATCAGCGATACCGCAATGACTATTACTACCAATCCAGATGACGGATTAGGCGAGTTTAATAATGGATATTCTTACGTTTATACCGATAAAGAATTGATTGACGATTTTAGGGCAGGTGACCCCGATACTCCTTATGATATATCGGTAGTAAAGGTAGATACGACTAAAGGCAGAGGTACGCAAGAGAATCCGTACGTCATTGCAGATGAAGAAGATTGGATAACCTTTGTAAAGTGGTGCGCAACTACAGGCAATAATTACGGAAGCGGAAAGTATTTTGTGCTCGGAAACGACTTGGATTTTTCAAGTTCTAATACTAGTGTAGCTTTTCAGCCCGTTGCTATATTCAGCGGCACTTTTTACGGTATGGGGCATAGTATCAAAAATATTACTTTGACCACTTGGCAATATTGGAATGGAAGTAGTTTTGTTGATATAGGTAATTCCGGTGTTACTTTGGATGGATATGGCGTATTTTGCGAAATTTTAAGCTCGACGATCAGCGATTTAATTATTGAGAACTATACTTTCCCTAATGGCTCCGCGAATATGTGGAAAATATACACTGGTTCAGGAGGACACGGACCATATTTTGGAGGAATAGCAGGCGTTATATACTCAGGGGATAACGCTATATTAAATTGCCACACAGAAGGTTCAATGACTGTTAATTCGACAGGTCATATTTTCGGCGGTGGAATTGCCGGAGTGGAGTACGGTACGGGAGCATATATAATGTACCGTTGTTCCGCTGAGTTGACGGCAACGACAACTAACTCAAATGCGGTGACCATGATGAATGGATTATTGGGGCGTTATTGGCCAATAGCTACCACCACTACTTCAAAGATCTATGATTGCGTTGCAAATATAAAAGGTTATTATAAATCGTACAATTTGTTATATGTTGGCGCTATATGCGATACTTACGGTGGTAGTACAGTAACAGGTAATGGAAGTACTGCAATAGGAAATTTGCAGGTATCGAATTTCGTTGGCACGATTGACGTTATCTCAAGCACTGTAAGCACTAGTACCGCCTTAATATTTAGACAAGTTAATCAAACTACGGGATTCACGAATTGTTATGCGGAGGGTACGTGGGCAACTTCGGATACCGGCGCTAGAAAGAACCTCTACGCTTACAATTCGGCTACGTCTTTGACTGCTAATAATGTCAACACAGTTTCCGGACTTGGATTGACCGGAAGCGGTACTAACAGTAATACTGTATCAAGTACAGACGCCTTGACTAGCTCCGCTAAAACTTTCTTTGGAGCAAGTTATCCACAAATATGGGATACAAGCAAAATAGGCGGTTCTTATGACCCGGATAATTCGCCTGTTCGTAATTACCTTATGGCATTCATCGATTTCCGCAACTTAACCAAAGGCGGAGATGACAAAGAGAGCGTAGGACTTCCCGATGGAGAGCCTTACGTTGTAGGAGATAAACTACCTGACGCAACAAGCGAAGTTAGCGCATTTACAACATATCTAAATAATAAGAATAACTCTAATCATGAGTTTTTAGGTTGGACAGACGACCCTACAGGCAAGAGAGAGCCGTTTGCAAAATTGCCGGCAGGCTTTTTCGGTGATGTAACTTTGTACGCCGTATGGGGCTTACCGGATAGTTACGTAACATCAAAC
>JAIDUT010000104.1 GCA_029060065.1 Clostridia bacterium
GGGGAGTGGCTCAACGGTAGAGTAGTGGTCTCCAAAACCATTGGTTGCGTGTTCGAATCGCGTCTCCCCTGCCAAAAATGACCTATAGGTCATTTTTTATTTGAGACGCATTTCGACCAGCAAAGTTCTGCCGTGCAGAACAGTTGCGTATGACGCTCACTGCGTTACGCTATGCCGTCGCTTGCGCTCCTTACGAATCGCAGGTAAAGTATATTGCGAAGTCGTTTCTCCCCTTCCAAATGACTCGTAAAAGACAATTTTTGAGATATTTTTAGACGTTTACTTGACCACTTAAGCCTAAAACTCTTTTGTTTTCCTCTAAAATAGGTTTAATTATTTCGTTGATGTATTCGATAGTCTGTTCTTTTGCTCGCCCTATAAAGTTCTTTGGGTCAAGTATACTGTCTATTTTTTCGTTTATTGCAGAAAATGCGCTGTCTTTTTTAATTCTCTCTATCAAGTCGTTGTCCTTACCGAACTGTTTAACCATTTTGGACGCTTCCATAGAATGAACTCTGATTTTCTCGTGCAATTCTTGTCTGTCTCCTCCGGCTTTTACACATTCCATAAGTATTACCTCAGTAGACATAAACGGTAATTCTGCCATAATATGCTTCTTTATCGTATTTTCATATACTACCATACCGTCTGCGACGTTCATGTATATTTCAAGTATTGCGTCAATAGATAGGAAAGCCTGAGCCATTACCAGTCTTCTATTTGCAGAATCGTCAAGCGTACGCTCGAACCACTGTGTCGCAGACGTATTTGCTGCATTCGCAGGCAAGGTCATTACGTATCTAGCAAGCGAACATATCCTTTCACTTCTCATAGGATTGCGCTTATATGCCATTGCTGAGGATCCAATTTGATTTTTCTCAAACGGCTCCTCCATTTCTTTCATATTCTGCAAAATTCTTAAATCATTTGCAAATTTATAGGCGCTTTGCGCTATTTGAGAAAGCACGGAAAGAATATTATAATCATACTTTCTGCTATAAGTTTGTCCGCTTACGGCAAAAGTCTTGCTGAAGCCCATTTTTTCGATAACCATTTGATTTAACTTCTTAACTTTTTCGTGGTCGCCGTCAAAAAGTTGAAGAAAGCTAGCTTGAGTTCCGGTTGTTCCCTTTACTCCTCTCAATTTCGTGTTGTCAATGACAAATTGAAGATTCTCATAATCCATTTGTAATTCTTGCAACCACAGCGACGCTCTTTTTCCAACGGTAACAAGTTGCGCCGGTTGAAGATGAGTAAAGCCTAGCGTTGGCAAATCAGCGTATTTTAGAGCAAACTTAGCCAATTTATCCATAACGTTGACAAGTTTATTCTTTACTAGAACAAGAGCGTCATGATATATAATAGCATCGGAATTATCCGTAACGTAACAACTTGTAGCGCCAAGGTGAATAATCGGCATAGCCTTTGGGCATTGTTGACCGTAAGCATAAACGTACGCCATAACGTCGTGTCTAACGACCTTTTCTCTTTCTTTAGCAACTTCAAAGTTTATATCTTCAAGGTGAGCGCGCATTTGCTCAATTTGTTCGTCTGTTATATTTAGTCCAAGTTGTTTTTCGCTTTCTGCAAGAGCCAACCATAATTTTCTCCACAAAATCATACGAGTTCTTTCAGAAAACTGTTCTAGCATTGGTTTTGTTGCGTATCTTGTAGTCAATGGGTCTACGTAATTTGTTGACATATCTTTCTCCTAAAACGTTATTAAATATTAATAATATTATATAATATAAATTACGTTTTCGCAAGAATTTCAATGATATAAAAGAATTATAAATCTATAAATTAAAATAATAAAGTTATTAATGATTATTAGGATAATATGTAAAGAATAATTGACTTTTAGACTAATTTCTAGTATTTTACATCAATTATTCTATATATTGCATTAAATAAGAATACTTAACGGCTTAAATGAGAAATATTTACTATTTAGGGCTTCATCCAATCAACGTAAATGCCGTATCCCTTCGTAGGATCGGAAGTAAATACGTGCGTGACTGCTCCAATCAATTTTCCATTTTGTATAATAGGACTACCGCTCATACCCTGTACAATACCGCCCGTCGTATTCAACAATCTTTGGTCAGTAATTCTTAAAACCATACTCTTTTCAGCCGGAGCAGTTTGATTACTTGCCTTGATAATTTGTATTTCGTATTTCTGGGGAACCATTCCGTCAATAGTTGTGTATATATATGCGGTACCTGGTTGCACATCGGATTTTGAGCCAAGCACAACCTCTTCTCCATCATACTTTTCTTCAAGTTGCCCATATAGACCAAAGTCATTATTTGCAGTGATTTTACCAAGCGCGTTATCGAGAGTAATAAAGGATCCGTTTAATTCGCCAGCTCTGCCTTTTTGTCCTTTAACATATCCATTGATATTTGCATAATAGATACTGCCACCGCTTGCAACAACATTATTTCCATTCATATCTTTTATTGTGTGTCCTAGAGCATAAAAATTGTTTCCGTCGGAATAAGTCATAGTACCTATACCCTCAATCTGGTCTTGAAGTAATAATCCAAGTTTATTTTTACCGCTTAATGCATCCAAAGCAGGTTGAATAGTAAATTCTTTAGTATCATCTTTGCGTTTAATTTTCAGAACCACACTATCTTTATTTTCAATTAATGATGAAATTTGATTTACACTATCGATATTATTTCCGTCTATAGCCAATAAAATATCTCCGCTTTTAATATCGCATTCATCAACAGGACACACTGCGCCGTCTTTAGTTACTACGCTAACTTTAGAAGTGATATATAAACCGTTAGTTTTTATAGCAATTCCGAGAGGATAGCCTCCGAGTTTAACGAGCTTTTCTTCTTTACTTTCTTGAGCTTTTCCTATAGGAATAATACCAAATAACTTAAATTTATAAGAGTTATTCTTATTTGATATGCTAATTGCATTATTATGCTGGATATTTTCTAAAGCGAAGCATTCATTTGATACTGTTTCGCCGTTGATTTTGTCAATTTGCTCTATGGATAATGCTAAAATAGACGCAAACAATAAAATTATTACCACAGATATAGTAAAAAATAAGCATTAATTATATTTAGTATTCATCTTTATACCTCTCGGATA
>JAIDUT010000105.1 GCA_029060065.1 Clostridia bacterium
GTAATATCCGACATGAGCGACGGACTTGCAAGCGGAGATAGCGTAGACTACGCAACAGACTTTACGTACAAGATATACGACGAAGAGGGCAACGCGCTGAGCGAAAGCGAAGTTAGCGAAGTAGGATCGTACAAGATAGTGGCAAGCATAAACGCAAGCAGTGATTTGTATAAGAACTACCAATTCGACGGAGCAAGCAACGAGTGGTACTTCGTAGTAGTACCTCAAGCAGGCATGGAAGTCTTGACGATAGAGTGGAGCGACACAGAGTTCCTATATGACGGAGAGAAGCATATCCCGACGTACGTAGTAAAGGACAGAAACGGCAACGTATTGGACAACGCAAGCGTAAAACAAATACTTACCTTTGATAATTACGTAGAAAAGACAGAGATAGCAACGTACACAGTAAAAGTAACTGTAAAGGATAGCGATAGATACTTTATCCGAAGCGGAGCGATATGCAAGTTTAAGATAGTAGAGGAATTAGGGGACGAACCGCCTGCAGAGGGCGAAGAGCCTGTAACACCGCCGAGCGGAGATAATCCGGGCGGAAGCTTTGGCTCGCTAGACGAGTTATTGAAGAAGCTCAAAGAGTATCCTATATGGCAGTTGATAGCCAGTGTAATAAGCATAATCTTGATAATGATATTCCTCACCAAGACTGCCGGATACGAAAGCAGAAGAAGAGAGGCAAAGAGATTAGTAAAGGAAAAGTATACTACGTACTATGCCGGCGTATTCTTGGGAATGGCAATGACGGCATGGACGGCAATAGCGTGCGTACTTATGGGCTTGGCGGTTGTAACGTTCATAGTAATGTTAATGACTAAGAGCAGATGTAAGAAAGCCGAAAGAGCAATGGAGAACGCAAAAGAAGAGTATCTAGAAAACAAGGCTGAAGAAGAGAGAAAGCGTCGCGACGAAGAGACAAGAAAGCGTGACGAAGATATGAAGATGATGTTCATGAGTATGTTCGGCGGAGCGCAAGGCGCTAATATGTCAGGTAACGGCGGAGTTCAAGG
>JAIDUT010000106.1 GCA_029060065.1 Clostridia bacterium
ATTGAAAGTATGCTTTTTAATGCGAATTATGTTGAACTTCAACGCGTGTTGAAAAATTCCAAAAAAAGTATACTTTTACTGACCCTAACATATTGCAAATTATTTTTACGTGAAGTATAATGTATTTGAGAAAATACGCCTTTTCAGGCGATTGCAAGAAAAGTATACTTTTTTTGGAAAAAACAAAGGTAATTTCTAAAAGATAGAAGAAATATTGGTAAAATGAAAAACACGCGAAAATCGCGTGTTTTTTGTGTGAATTCTTTATGAGTAGAAAATTCTCTACTTAAGCGTCAGTTGCCGGCGACTTCGTTGAGTTTTTTAACTAGCTCGTCCACGTCTACTCCGTGCACCATAGCGGCTTCTTCAATAGTTTCGCCTCTTGCCATTGCGCAACCAAAACAGTGCATACCGATACTGAGAAGAGTTTCTGCAATAGCTTCGCTGTTGTTTTGTTGCAATGCTTCTGCAATGAGCATATCCTTAGTTATTGCCATAATTATGCCTCCAAAAATTATTTCATATTGATTATATATTATTATAGCCTAGTTGGCTATCGTTTCAAACTAAATATTTGACAAAAAGCCAAATCAGCACGCCCGCAACCGCAAGACATGACAAAACGATACTTCCGACTTTGACGGCGGACTTTGGATATTTGCCGACTACTCTGCCCGACCTGCCATTGATAATACAGTCAAATGACTTTTTGTGGTAAAGATAATTGAATATCCATATGGGAACAAGAACGTACTTATACGTTCTATCCTTATACGCGCAATTCATATTGACGTAATCTACTACGTCGGCGTTGTACCTAGACACGATTTGTTGACGCAAAGAAGATTTAATTAAATCTTTAGCGTCGCCCCAACTCTCGTCCAAACTCTTGTCATAGCGTTCGGCGCTGTAACCGCTGATAAACTGATTGTGATACTCTAAAGAATTGTCGGTATCGAAACCGCCCAATTTCCTAAGATTTTTTTGCGTGATAGATTTGCTTGCTTCTACCTGCACGTCATTAAAAAAGTCTTCGATATATCCGCTTGCGACATACCACCTAGTTCTAGTTTCCGTATGTCGGTTCTTACCCGAACCAACGGTAACTGTATAATGCTTGCCATATCTTATGGTATAATCGCACTCGGCAAATGCGTCAAAAGTGAATAGCGGAATATATACTCCCCTTGCAGGTTGACGTTTGGCTTCCCTTTTGAGCTTATTGGGCGCGAGTTTTTTGCTCTTTAACCAATTCTCATAAATCGTAGGCACGTGCTCCCTAGATATCTTGAAAGGCAAGATACCGTTGGGTTGAAGTCCGTCTATTTCGTCAATATCGACGATATTATGTGCGTTGCAAAACGGACAGTTGGACACCGTTTCGTAATCAGGCAATAGCGATACTGCTCCGCAAGACTTACACTTGACGCTCTTTACACCGCCCCATTTGACAAAGCCTTGCTCAACGCCGTCATTATACGGCAATTCCAACGCCGGACCTACTTCTTGGATGTCTAGCGTTGTATTGCAGTAATCGCACTTCATCTTTTTGCTTTCAGGATCGTAGCGCAAAAAGTTACCACAGCTAGGGCATTTATAAATCTGTCCGCCAAGCGTACTTGAATGTTCTTGTGCTATGTTATCTTCCATATTTACTCTTTTTAATTAAATTTTATTTTATAGATTTTTGACTTACCTTCGCTCATAATAACATGAGGGCGTTAGTTAACTACTTCTGTTCAGTTCCGCACTCCGGACAGAACTTTTGGTTGGGTTTCAACACCTTACCGCACTCTTTGCATTTGATTGCGTCCACTCTTGCTCCGCACTCCGGACAGAATTTGGACTTAGCGCCCACTTCTGCTCCGCAACTTGGACACAGCTTCTTAGGCGGAGTCATATTTTTTCCGCACTCCGGACAGAACTTGCTGACTTTAGACACCATTGCGTGGCAGTTTGGACATGCTACGCGCTCGTCGTAGTAAACTTTCTCTTCGACTTGAGGTTCTGAGACTGCGTTGGATACGCTGGCCATCGTATCGGCAAACATTCTGCCCATAGCTACGCCTGCGCCCATGCCTACGCCCATTCCGCCCATACCCGACGGGTTTTCTGCGGCGCTTTGCATAGCTTCCACGCTTTGCATCTGCGTATATTCTTTCATTGCTCCTCTCATTACGCCCACGTTGGTGCGCTTGTCGAGCATCTTTTCGACGTCTTCAGGCAATGACAAGTTCTCGATTACGAGAGCTTTTATCTCGATACCTATCTTTTCAAACTCATGAGCAAGTTTTTCCTTTGCCATTTGCGCTAA
This sequence comes from Clostridia bacterium, assembly GCA_029060065.1. Classification (GTDB taxonomy): domain Bacteria; phylum Bacillota; class Clostridia; order Christensenellales; family UBA3700; genus RACS-045. Next base: position 2,315 of record JAIDUT010000106.1, read on the forward strand.
GTCGTCATAGTGCATAGCAAGGTCCAGCGCAGGGATATTAGACTCTGCGATTACGTTGGAGAGCGTAGACGTGATAATTTTCTTAAAATATTCGTCTACGTTGCGTACGGTAAAACTGCTCATTGAGCCAATGAGTTCTCTCAAAGCATTCGTAGGAGTACCTACGGCAAACGAGTAAACGCCAAAGCCTCTTACTCTGACAACACCGTAGTCTTGGTCGCGCATCATTATAGGATTGGACGTACCCCACTTCATATTCAAAAACTGCTTGGTGGATATGAAGTATACGTCGCCTGTGTACGGACTTTCCCAAAGATACTTCCAGTTATACAACTGCGTCAAAAGCGGGAAGTTGCGTATATCGTTGAGTTGATACGTACCCGGTCCGAATACGTCGGCAAGTTTACCCTCTTGAATAAAGAGAGCTTTTTGTCCCTCTCTAACTACAAGAGTAGACTTACGCATTATCTCTTCTTTTCTCTCCAAAGGGTATTTGTAGATAATGTCGTTGACGTTATCGCTCTCCCATTGTATTACTTTTCTAAATTGATTTTTTAAGAATCCCATGTTAGCCTCCATCCAATGATATTCTTAGTTGAATACATCTAAATGCGTACTTCGGTCGGCTTACGCCCGTCGCTCGGTCGACGTACATCCAGTACGCCTTGACCTCGTCGCCAAACGCAATCCAACACAAATTTCGCTGTTTAGACGCTTCGCGATTTTACAAGTAAAATTGCATTCTCCTAAGTCTATCCTCGGATTAATTAATTTTTCTTTGTTTTTATTGTAGATATTTCTACTTACATATCTATTTTAATATCTATTTATATAATATGTCAAGAACCAATTATTGTAGTTTTTACATAAATAATTTTATTCTTGCATAAAATCTTGTATGAAAAAGAAGATTTTATCAATTATTAGTTTAACAATTATCGTATTATCCGCGCTTGTCTTTGCCGTATCTTGCGACAAAGCCGAAGAACCTATCACGACTTACGGCATATGGCTTGATATTCATGACGACAACACAATCGAATGTTCGCAAAAAGTCGAAGTAGTCAACAACTACGGCGTGGCGCTTGACGAATTGAAGTTCAACGTATACGCCAACGCCTTTGATAAACGTAAACCTTTGCCTTGCGCTCAAGAAGAACAAGCCGACTTTTATCCCGACGGCATAAGTTACGGTGAGTTCTCCCTCACTAACGTTTACGGAGATATGAAACAATACGACTTCGACTTTGAAAGCAGTATTATCACCGTCGAACTAAACAGTCCGCTTGAAGTTGGTCAAAGAACCAGCGTAGATATGCGGTATACTCTTTCGCTTCCACACACCAACGGAAGATACGGATTCAACGAAAAAGGCATATCCTTGACGGGATTTTATCCGATGCTTTGCGCATTCGTAGGCGGACAGTGGTATTATGACGAATATTCGCCGATAGGTGACCCGTACTTTTCCGACGTCGCAAAGTACGAGGTAACTTTTAATCTCCCAAACGGTTGGGAGTACGTATCAAGCGGTAAGAGCAAACAAAGCCAAGAAAACGGCGAAACTATCGTCAGCTCAACCGCAAGAAATATCCGCGACTTTGCATTGATACTCTCGCCTACGCTAAATAAAAGTGTGAAAAAATACGGCAAGGTGGAAATCAGCTATCTTGGCGAAAAGTCCGAAACTCTCAATATAGCGCAAAAGGCTTTAGAAGTATACGGAAAACTCTTCGGAGATTACGCATACGATACATTGGCTATTGCCGATATGCCTTTTGTCGCAGGCGGTATGGAGTACGGCGCGCTTTGCGTAATTAACGAAGCGCTCGGCGGAGCGACTTACGAAGAAGTCGTAGCCCACGAAATCGCGCATCAATGGTGGTACGGCGCGGTGGGTAGCAACAATCTTATTGACGCTTGGCAAGACGAGGGACTGACGAGTTACGCCACTTATCTATATTTCGTCGCAGTAGGCAACGTCGAATACTCTTCTCTTATGCTTAATGACGCATACTCGCAATTCCATAGATTCATAGATATTCAAAACTCCGTGGGAGAAACCGCAAAAGGAAAGCTGGGCGGTAAACTCAATGACTTCCCCAGCAACTATTATTACACTAATATCACGTACAACAAGTCTTTGGTAATGTGGAAGTATCTGCAAGATACGCTGGGTAAAGATACTGTACAAATGGCATTGAAAGAATACTATGCAACTTATAAATTCAAAATAGCTACGCCAGATAATCTCTACTCCTGCCTCGACAATAACTTTGACGGCGCAAGCGCGCTTATGAAAACTTGGGTCGCCAACGTGTGACTAACAAATTTTTGCCATAAAATGTAAAAGCGTATTGCGTATACTTCTATCGTTAAGTGTACACAATACTAATGCAAACGATATAAGTTTGCAAAAATATAGGAGGAGATTATGGCAAGAACTACTAAACAAAGCAGTGGTACTAACTCTCAAAAGAGTAAGTCTACCGGCTCAGCTAAATCTCAAACAAAAAGCTGTTCTAATTGCGGTTGTACCAAAGAGTAACAATTAGCTTAGAACGCAGGAGAACAAAAGGTGTTTATTCCATACGCGATTCAAATACCTATTGTCCTCCTAGAACGAAAGGGTCGTGGAGAAATAATCTACGACCTTTTTGTATACTTTTCTTAATTGGACTTATACTCTAACGTCACGTATCTATCGACGATTTCATACGGCACGTCGATTTTGTCCTCTGCATACGCTCTCATCTCTTGGAACATTTTGCTGAACTTCTTATCCTCAAATAGCGGACAAAAAGTCCTTATACTCTCCAAATACTCAATTAATATGTACCAGTCTAATTCTTGCTTAACTTTGATTATGTTGCTTTCTTGATTGTTTTCTTTCATGTTTTACTCCTTAATTAATTATCAATAATATATTAGCAAATTTAAGTAACCTTGTCACAAACTATCGCTAACGGACATAATTATACCTTAAATTTTTATCAATTAGTCACAATATGAGTATTTTCATAAATTTTTTTAATCGGTTGAGATTTCTCCGCTTCGGTCGAAATGACATATAGGCTTATCGACGTTACAGTCAAAACGTCATATTGAGCGAAACGAAGTGAAGTCGAAATATCTCTACCGAATGACATATGATATAAACACTCGCAACTCGCCTAATAACAATGTCGCGAGCAAGTGCAGAGATTAGTTCTATAAAAACACGGCTGATATATGCGGTCGCCAGTTCGGCGAGAAAAGAGATAGGCATTATATAAAATAGCGAATTTTTTGTCAAGATAATTATTGGCGAAAACCGTCGTACTGTATGTACGTCGATTTGAGCCAAGAGTTAGATTGGCGGAAAAGACGCATTTTAGATTTGCCTAGCCTCTCTTCTCGCCGAACAAAATAAAAGAAAGGGCGATAGTTTCAAAAGAACCATCGCCCTTCCTTTATATGATAAGGGGGAAAATTATGAGCTAATTGATGTGTAAATCTTATTTACACTCATAATATACTACTATAAAATAA
>JAIDUT010000107.1 GCA_029060065.1 Clostridia bacterium
CCTCTAGTATTAAGTATATATCTATTATGTGTAAATTGTCTACCTTTTTTTTATATATATAATCATTTAGAAGTTTTCCGTCCTGAGGAAGGCTTTGCCACAGTTCTATATATGCCAAAGAAATTTGTTCGTCTATGGCAAGTTCGTCTAGTTCCACTACCTGCTTAACGGTTTCATAATACGTCGTAGTCACCGCCTTAATGGGAATTGCGCTACCGAAAATTTTGCTCTCTTGAGTATATTCGTATTCTTCGTACTTGACGGCGCTCTGCTTACCTATGGGCTTACCAAACAAATATATCTGCGTAGTAGAATAACTTTTGCCTGTGCGAACGCTATCCACTACTTGAGCCGTCAAGACTAATTGCTTGGTATACGACGTTTCGCCGTATACCAAACCGTCGGCATTTACTATAAATCTTTCGTTATCTTCATTTTCGGGGTCTTCGGGCATTGAATCTACGTAGCCTGCTATCAGCACGTCGCCTTTCTTGACGACATCGCCCACTTTGACAAGCGCAGTTCCCGAAAACACAAGTACCTTAGTTATGATACAGTCCCTGTCCGCGACTATCTCGTCATAGACGTCTTGCTCTTCTTTGACGTGGACTTTTTTTACCTCGACTTTTAGTACGCCTCCGTCAAAATAACAGTTGGCAAAACCTACTTCGTCTATATTTTTACTTATCTCATAAGAAAGTTTTGAAGTGTCGATTTTATCTTTTAAGGTAAAAGGTTTTACAGAATTTTCTGCTAATATATAAGAAATTTCTTCTCTTAACTGTCCATTATCTGCAATAATTTCGACTGTAAAACACACTTTAGTTAGAAATGCCAACACAGCAACTACTAATATCGCCGGTATAATCATGGATAAATATCTCAACGTCATCTTGCCTGCAAGGTATTTTCCGCCCCTACTTTCGACAGAGTATTCGATTGCCATTTTATCCATAATTTCTTTTGCTTGTTTAAGAGCGCTGTCCTCCAAACGAAAAGACATTTTATTATCGAAGATTTGTACCTTAAATACGTCGATATTCTTTTCCGAAAACTTATTGAGCAATCTTTGAGAATTTCTTGCTTCACATTTAATATGGGTATATACTTTCATTGCTTATATACCCCCTCTAGCGACACGTCTGTTACGTCTCCCTTAATAACCAACTCTTTGCTTTGCGAACTTGCAATAATCAAGTCCTTGCCCTTAAAAATCGCGCTACCTTTTTTGAGTTTAACAACTATTTGCTCTTTATCAAACTGCACAATACCCTTGTGACCTTCAATCACCGCATATCCCTTGTCAAGCGTAATTGTAAAATGGTTGCCAATACCTTCTAAGTTGGTCTTTAATTTGCTTTGAATTTCTTTATTATAACTCATAGTCTATATATATTCGCGAAAATACAGACTTATTCTATTATTTATCATATATAAAATGACCTGCGCCGATTAGGTGCAGGTCATTTAAATTACTTCAATAACTCCGACAAATCGGCTTCGCCGACGCCAAAATCTCCCTCTTCAGGAGCGTCGGGTATAAACGACATGTCAATATCGCCCATTGGCTTCATATCTCCCTCACCGCCGTCAGACGTCTTGGTGGTAGGCGCAAATTTTTGGGCAATAGTAGGTCTAAACCTCATCTTACTCTTATCCCACTCAAAATACAAATCGCAAATCGAACCGTTACGATGCTTGGCTATCATAAGTTTGATTGCGGTATTGCCGGCATCGACGTTGAAGTCGCCGTCAGTAAGGAACGCAACTATATCTGCATCCTGCTCTATCGCTCCCGAATCCCTAAGGTCGGAAAGTTTAGGCTCTTTATCGTCTCTCTTTTCGATATCTCTCGACATCTGCGACAAAATAATAACAGGTACTTTTAGCTCTTTGGCAAGTATTTTTATAAAACGTGAAATTTTGCTTACGCTTTCCAAAGTGCTCCTGTTTGAATCGCTAGGCGTAATAAGTTGTAAGTAGTCGATTACTACGAGGTCAAGTCTGCCCTTTTGCATCTTAAGTCTTCTACACTTGGACATAATCTGCTCTGTGGTAATACCCGCAGTATCGTCTATGTAGATATTACTCTTTTGTAAAATATCCTGCGCGCCCCATACTTTGTCAAGATTGTCTTGGTTCTCCAAGCCACCTAAGAGGTCTCTTGAATCAAGCCCCGCAATATTGGATATAAGTCGCATTACGAGTTCTCCCGCAGACATTTCAAGGTTGAATACAGCGACTACTTCTTCGCTGTCTTTTTTGCTGGCAAGATTGGCTACCATACTCATTACGAAAGACGTTTTACCGCAACCAGGACGAGCAGCAAGAACTATCATTTGTCCCGGAGAGAAACCGTTGGTAGCTTCGTCCAAATTTCTAAAGCCGACTTTAAGTCCGCCCTCGCTTCCATTCTCCTGATATGCCTTAGAAATTCTTTCCATTACTTCGACGGTTGTATTTGATACGTGCAGAAGCGACGACGAATCTTTCTTTTCCGCTACGTTATATATCTGCGACTCGGCGTAAGCTACGACTTTTTCAGCATCTTCTTCTAAGTAACACTTGTCAATAACTCCGCGACACTCTCTTATAAGACGTCTGCGCAATGAATTCATATTGAGTATATTGACGTAATAATCTATATTGGCTGTAGACGGAATACTATCTACCATTTCCGCAAGCGTGGTTATTCCGCCTACTTGCGATAGCAAACCTTCTCTGTCAAGCGAACTGGCAAGCATAACTATATCAATAGGCTTGTTCTCTCTGCTAAGCTTTTGTATTTGTTGGAAAATTATCTTGTGATTCTGCGCATAAAAATCATCAGCAACCAAATCGCTGACTATCCTAATAGCCACTTCATTATCGCTTATTATTGCGCCAAGTACCGCTTGTTCTGCTTCTAATGAACAAGGCATACTTCTGTTTATATTATTCTGTTTCTTTTCTTCTGCCATATTTATCTCCGACTTCTATAATAATATAAATTCTGCCTTACAGTCAAGACATCGGCAGAGATTTCTCCCGACGAAAGTTGTGACGTCATCTTGAGCGTAGCCGATAATTACATTCTCTCTAATTCTTCCAAAGTATCCTTAAAAATCGCCATAGCCTGCTCATACGGCTCGTCGGTCGTCAAATCAACGCCTGCCAACTTGAGTATTTCGACAGGCGACATACTTCCGCCAGCCTTAAGGAATTTCTTGTAGTCAGATACCGCGCTTTCGCCGTTCTTGAGAATATTGTCGGCAATACAAAAGGCGCTGATAAGTCCCGTAGAATACTTATAGACGTAGAAAGCATTGTAAAAATGCGGTATTCTCGCCCATTCATATTGAATCAATTCGTGATTTGTTACGCCTGTGGTCACGTAGTACTTTCTATTGAGTTTGCGATATACTTCGCATAACTCATCGGCGCTCATAGGCTTGCCTTCTTCTGCCATTTTGTGCGCTTCGTACTCAAATTCCGCAAATTGCGTCTGGCGGAATACCGTAGTGCGGAACATATCCAAAAGATATGACAAAAGATATTTCTTTTGCTCACCCTCTGCTTTAGAAAGTAAATGTCGGAGAAGCAATACTTCATTTACAGTAGACGCTACTTCTGCTACAAAAATCTTGTAATCTGCCTTTGGATAGGCTTGATTGGCATTGGAATAATACGTGTGCATCGCATGTCCAAGCTCGTGAGCAATCGTGAATATATCGTGCGTAGTCTTTTGATAATTTAGCAATACATACGGATGAGTTCCGTAACATCCCCAACTGTACGCTCCGCTTCTCTTGCCCTTGTTCTCGTACACGTCTATCCAACCTTCGCCAAAGGCTTTGTCTAGCAAGTCCGCGTACTCATCGCCAAGAGGCTTCAATGCCTCTTGGACAATTTTGCAAGCCTCTTCGTATTCAACTCCCAAGCTATCTCCGCCGGTGATAGGCACATGCAAATCGTACATCTGCAGGGTCTTGTAACCAAGCGCGCGTCTGCGATAGCGCAAATATCTATGCAAAAGAGGAATATTGTCGTTGATACAATCCAAAAGCCTATAGTAAACGTCTATGGATACGTCCTCTCCGCTAGTCGCTCTATCAAGGCAATTTTCGTACTTACGGACTTGAGAATAGAACACGTTCTTTTTTACATTGCCGATATATATTGTAGCTATGGTGTTAATCATATCCTTGTATGCATTGAACATACTGTAAAAGGCCTTTTGTCTGTCTTTTCTCTCGGGCGATTGCATAAGCGCGCCGTATAAGCCGTGAGAAAGCTCAACTTTTTCACCGCTTGACGTCGTGAATGGAGCAAACTTGACGTCTAGATTGTCAAACATTCCAAATGCTTCTTGAAAGATTCCGCTAAATAAACCCGTCTTGGCAAGTAAGACTTCCTCAGGCGTAGACAACGTATGCTTTTTGTTTTTAACGATAAGTTCCAACATATATGAATAGTCTTCAAAATCCTTGTCCTTTGCAAGCTCTTGCAAAAACTCCTCGCTATTAGCAGACAACTCAGGTGTAATATACGCCGACTTCTCCGATATGCTGACAAGCAAATTCTTGATTCTATCGACCATTCCTACGTATTTATTGACAGAGCAATCTTCGTCTTTGCGCATCTTGGCGTAGACGTACAACTTCTCGAGATTCATACTCAACTCGTCGTCAAAACGCAAGCATTTCAATATACTGTCTATTTGATTGAGTTTGCCTTGATAATTCCCTACTTCTTTGCCAAGTTTTTCGCAAGATAAGTATAGGATTTCCCACTCTTCGTCAGATGGAATAATATCTTCCAATCTCCATTTGTATTTACTGTCCACTCTATCTCTTGATAAAACTCGCATAAGCCCTCCGAATGAATTAAGTTAAATATTTTACTATTTAATTATATACCTAAAAGATTAGAATTCAAAATCTTTTACGCAAAGATTTTATGAAATGAAATGAGCGACATAATCAGCCGCTCATTTTAATCTCAAAAATTCAATTATTGATATTCTTAAACTACGCTACTCTTTGACTAGAATATCATATAAAAATTTCGATAACTACTCAGGTAGTTTTAGATCCCCCTCTTTAATCCAGTGAATCTTTCTAAATAGAAGACAGAACGCCCAACTCAATACCGCAGGCAGTACGAACATAAGCAGTATTACGCCGAATATTGTTAGCGTCAAGTTGCCGCCGCCTTGTTTGTACGCCGAGAAGGTCTCTATCACGACGAAACCGCAAGTAC
>JAIDUT010000108.1 GCA_029060065.1 Clostridia bacterium
TAGTTCTGTCCGTACTCTACTTCTACCTCTACCTTTTGGCTTATCTGCGCCATGTTGAATATTATTACCAATGATTGTGATTCAAAGGTTGCGTCAAAGACGTACTCCTCTTCGTAGTTGTCCGTATCTGTAGGGCATAATACTATCTTCTTGGTATTGGTTCCTTTTGTATCTACTTTGCCTATGGTAGACTGCCATCTCATTGAAGCAAGCTGTACTTCTTTCTTGCCGTTGTTGAACATACTGACAGTAAAGTCTATATCTTCCAACTTCTTACCGAAATACGGTATCGTAGACGTAGATATCTTAAAGTCCTTGAGCGTCATATGATCTAACTTGCCTTTCTCTATTTTGATGTCTACGCTGTTGCTCGGCGTTCCGTCATAATACCACAATGGCTCTAGACCGTCTGTAAGTCTATACTTAAACGTATATTTTCCGCTGTCCTTTACTGTCTTGACAGACAGTACTCCGCTACTTTTTACATCCTCCGAAGTAGTCTTGATATCTCCGTCTTGCACGAAATTATACGTAACTGACGGATTAGTCATATATCCGTTACCTGTACCGGTATGCTCTACCTTTGCTGTTAGAGTTATGCTCTCTACGCTGTCGTATTCTATGGTATTCTTATCTGCGCTAAGACTTGTCTTTATATTTGACGTTACGTAACTGTCCGGCAAGCCCCATACTGCGTATAGTGTTATGTATCCATAGACGTTCAACGGCAATTCCAAGAATGGTTTGCTTTCGCCTGTAGGGTCGTCTGTCCAACCTAAAAACTCATGATTAGAATTTTTCTTATTATTTAGATAAGTTGTAAAAGCGCTAACATTGCTTGTTACATCTGGAAGTTTATCTCCACCATAGAATAACAATCCATCGTCAAGACCTACTTTCTCTACGTCCTTCTCAATATTTTCTCCTCCGTTAATTATGTTTCGAAAATCGACGAATGCTACAAGGTAATTGCGGACAGGAGAATTGTCCGGAGCATAATCCGTACCTATTTTACTAGTATCCCAAATTTGTGAATAGTTGCTCCCAAAAAATGTCTTTGCATCAGTATTCATTGCGCTAGAAGAAGAGTGTTCTATTTGCGCGCTAGCAGTCACTGAAGACCCATTAGTCCAATTACTAGTAAAATAACATGGTACATAGGAACTTGAAGTCTTTACTATATTTACATTGTTTAATTGATTCGCGGTTATAGTGACACCAGTGTTGATTGAAACTAAAAACATTGATTTTTTACTACTGGAATTAGCGCCCGTATTGCCTTCTACATATAAATTTTTGACATTAATGTTATTCGTAGTATTGGTGGCTTTTGACAATGCTGTCAACACTCCGGAACAAGGGTTAGATGAACATGTAATGTCTAATAAGCCTATGGCATTTTCAATATAAGAGGTATGGTAAACGCTTCCGACAATGCTAGATATATACGCTCTCGTATCAGATCTACTCGTAACATTTGCTACGCAATCATAAATATATAGCGTAAAATTATTTGCAGAATTACCTCCATCCCCCATTATTCCGCCTGACATATGTCCATTACTGTTAGAGTCGGCATTAATATATGATTGGAACTCACTTGAACAGCGGTATATCATTAGCGGACTTGAAGTTACACCGATATTAAGTTTACCGCCTAAAATTCCACCCACTACAGGCCATCCAGTATATTTTATGGTAGAAGTTATTTCACCCCTTGTCTGACAATTCAGTATATAATCGTCGCCAGACGACATACCTGCTACTCCTCCCACATATACGCTACGGGTAACAGTACTTCCTATACTTGAAGTTTGAGGCATATTCCGATAACTGAAATTATCCACTATCAAATCGGTTATTGTAGCATTAGTAATCCTACAAAACAGTCCAAAACCATTAGTCGTAGACCCTATATTGGTGAGTGTACTGCCATTATAATATTGCCAAGTATCGCAAGATATATTTTTTATGGAATGACCCATTCCGTAAAAAGTACCGTTAAAAAATCTTACTGGATGAAAAGTAACATCTGTAAAATCCAAATCGGCTCCCAACACAAAGTATTGTCCGCTCCCCCTAGTGGTATCACTCTCCATTTTTTTGACAAAAGTTTCCCAATCAGCAGTAGTAGATATTACATACGGATTTGCTTGCGCCCCCCTTTCTTTAGACGTATCTACTTTTACCATAGTTATATCATAAGGAGTACTTGCATTACCCGCGCGAAAATCGTCTATCAAAGTTTTGTCCGTAAATACGTAAGGAAGTCCGTCGTTAAACTCGCCTAAGCCGTCGTTTGCATTCTGCGTAATATTAACTGCAGTATCGCTGATTACATTATCATTCAATTCTGGTACTGATATATTAAACGGTAAGCATGCGCTTATCGCTCCCAATAAAAAGCAAATAGATATTATTAATATCGCAAATTTTAAGTATTTTGCTTTAGTTGTCTTTGAGTTCATATGTTTTCCTCTTTTGGTATACTTTTAGGTCTTTCGACATACGAAATTTATCGAACTTCAACGCGTGTTGAAATCTTCCAAAAAAAGTATACTTTTACTGACCCTAATATATTGCAAATTATTTTTACGTGAAGTATAATGTAT
>JAIDUT010000109.1 GCA_029060065.1 Clostridia bacterium
CCTATACTGCTTACGCTGTCGTATTCTATGGTCTTAATATTGTCTTTTACGCTTAGACTTGTTTTTATTTGCGAAGCCACGTAACTATCTGTCAATCCCCATACCGCATAGTACGTTACGTCACCGAATACTCCGGTAGGTAGCTCTGTAACTGGGGCGCTCTTTCCCGTCTTATCCGTAGTCCAACCTCTAAAGGTGTGGTTGCTCTTGAGATAACTTCCGCTCGGAGACGGTAAAGCATCTCCCGCTCTGTATTCTGCCGTCGCTATTCCAACCCCTTCTTCTCCGCCTCCGCTCAATAAGTTCTTGAACGTTACGTTGGCTGTAAGGAAGTTGCGGACTGGAGTATCTGCTGGAGTATATCCTCCTATCTTGCTCTTATCCCAAATTTTAGATGGCAATATGCTATCGTCTACGTCTTGCTTAGCCTTATCGTATATATCGTCATTAGTTTCGTGTAAGGTAGGTTGAGCAGGAGATGAATTATTAATAGTAGTATGATAACCACTAGTAATGGTAGCATATGAAAGCGATGCAGGTTTAACTATATTCAAATTACTTAACTGCGAATTTGAAGCTGTCAAATAGTTGGCTGAAGCCGAGAAATAATTTGGCAACTTTGTCGCATTTGACGCGCCGTAAAAACTGCTATTATATATATTATAAAATTTTGTAGACGTTCCCGAAGCTGTATCATGCCAACCTAAACCTGTTGCGCTATTTGCAGAAGCGTTACAAGTAGTTTCAATTTTGCATACCGCGTTTTCTATTTTGAAAGTCTTAGCATGACTTATTCCCACAATACTACCAATATAGTTATTTTTAGATGTAATGGTGGCTGTCGTTTCTGCTACAACGTCATATAAGTAAGCAGAATAAGCTGCTGTACTACCTTGATAAGTGTTTCCAATAATTCCGCCGGAAATCATACCATTAGCTGTATATTTAGTAAAAGTCATATCAAGTGTAGCTGAACAGCGGTATATAGTTATTGCATGCATACTTATACCTATTATTCCACCGCAACAAGTATAAGACGTGTAACTGCTTGCTGTTTGACCGTTTATTACGCCTGAGGCATGACAATTCAGAATTGCACTTGCACCACCTCTGGAATATCCCATTATACCGCCCACAATTGATTGCCTACCTAACGAACTCAATACACTGGTTATCGGAATATCTAAAAACTGATAATCTTCAACGACAAGGTCTGTAATTATAGCGCCCGTTGTTGAATTACAAAATGTACCGAAAGCATAAGTAGTAGAAGCCACCACGTTTGCCCAATTAGCGGAACTTGAATTCCAATATTGCCAAGTATCGCAGTAGATATTTCTTAAAGCAAAGCCAAGTCCGTGGAAATTACCGTTAAACGTCATTACCGGATGAAATGCTTCGCCAGTAAAGTCGAGGTCGTTTGCCAATACGAAGTACTCACCGGAGCCGTATGTCGTACCTGTCGCCATTTTCTTAACAAAATTATCCCAATCTGCTAGTGTGCTGATTACGTAAGGATTTGCCTGCGAAGTTCCGTGAGGCTTAGACGTATCTACGGTAACTTCCGTAATATCTTTTGAAATAGTCCCAGCGCGAAAGTCGTCAACCTTTGTTGGGTCGGTATAGACGTACGTTACGCCATTGTCAAACTGTCCCAACTCTCCGCTCGTAGGATAGTTGACATTAAATGAGGTATTAGTGAATCCACTATTTGATATATCTTGCAACATGTCATTGTC
>JAIDUT010000011.1 GCA_029060065.1 Clostridia bacterium
GTAGACTTCTTCTCTTTGCACTTATACTTCGTCAATACGTATTCTTTAAGTCCGTCAAAGTACTTCTTTTGCTCTTTGGTGAGTAAAGCGTACGCTTCGTCAAGAGTAAGTCTTGGTGCTACTTCCTTCTTAGGCTTTGGCTCTGCTTTTATAGGCACTTCTACCTTGACTTCTTTAACTACCTCTTTTTCGACAATCTTTTCGACTTCGACAGGTACCTCGACTCTAACTTCTTTCTCTACTATTTTTTCGACCTCTACTGGCACTTCCTTGACGATTTCCTTTTCTACTATCTTCTCGACCGGCACTTCTTTTTCAATTACTTTTTCGACTACTTGCGGTTGATTTGACTGATTGGCGAGTTTTTCCATTATAATTCGCTGTCCCTCAATCAAACTCTTGATTGCCTCGTCATTGACACTGGAAGATGCCACTTCTCTCTCAACTATTCGCTCGGTATTCTTTTGTTCGGAAAGTTGTTGCATCAACTTTTCATTTTGCTCTATAAGTTTTTCTACAAGTCCGTCATTAGTCGAGGCTTGTTGCGGAAGCATTTGTTGTACGCCCGGTAGCATTGCTGTCATTGTTTCCGACACTATTCCTCGTATCTCTTCTGCGCCAAGTCCGTAACCGCCCATATATGCGCCCTGCGGTCCGCCCTGTCCTGTGCCTGCGTTTCCGCCCATCATGCCCATAAGCATCATACGCATATTCTCTTTTTCTTCTTCGCGTTTTCTCTCTGCTATCTCCTCTTTGTTGCGCTCATATTCTTCTCTCAAACCCTCGGCATATATTAATGACTTGTTGAACTTGCTCTTTGCTATCAGCATAAATACGAAGCTCAATACCGCTAGTCCTATCAATACGCATGCTATTACTGTCCAGCTTGCAGACGCAAGTCCTAAAGCCGTCCAAGCGTAGTACGTCTTGTACCTGCTCTCCGCCATCTTCTTGTTTTGCTTGCTCTTAGATAGATAACTTGCGCCTTTGCCTGCAAATATTACTATCAACAAGATACATATTGGACTTACTATCAACTGCCAGTGCAAGAATTCTTTGAACTGTTTTAGCAACTCGTCTAGCGTTCCGCTTCCGCCCGTCGGATTATCTCCGCTCGGCGGTGTTACAGGTTCTTCGCCCTCTGCAGGCGGTTCGTCCCCTAATTCCTCTACTATCTTAAACTTGCATATCGCTCCGCTTCGGATAAAGTATCTATCGCTATCCTTTACAGTTACTTTTACTGTGTACGTTGCTATCTCTGTCTTTTCTTCGTAATTATCAAAGGTCAGTATCTGTTTTACGCTTGCGTTGTCCAATACGTTGCCGTTTCTGTCCTTTACTACGTACGTTGGGATATGTTTCTTGCCGTCATGTAGGAACTCTGTATCGCTCCACTCTATCGTCAAGACTTCCATGCCCGCTTGAGGTACTACTACGAAGTACCACTCGTTGCTTGCTCC
>JAIDUT010000110.1 GCA_029060065.1 Clostridia bacterium
ACAGATACTGACCTTTAATAATTACGTAGAAAAGACAGAGATAGCAACGTACACAGTAAAAGTAACGGTGAAGGATAACGACAGATACTTTATCCGAAGCGGAGCGATATGCAAGTTTAAGATAGTAGAAGAATTGGGCGACGAACCGCCTGCAGAAGGCGAAGAGCCTGTAACACCGCCGAGCGGAGAGAACCCGAGCGGAGGCTTTGGCTCGCTAGACGAGTTATTGAAGAAGCTCAAAGAGTATCCTATATGGCAGTTGATAGCTAGTGTAATAAGCATAATCTTGATAATGATATTCCTATCTAAGACGGCGGGATACAACAGCAAGAGAAAGAAGTACAACAAGAAAGCCGAGAAGTTAGACACAGTATACGCAGGCGTATTCTTGGGAATGGCAATGACAGCCTGGACTGCGATAGCGTGCGTACTCATGGGCTTGGCGGTAGTATCTCTTGTAATAATGATAATAGCTAAGAAGAAATGCAACAATGCTGAAGAAGAATACGAGGAAAGAAAAGAAGAGTACGACCGCAACAAGGCAGAATTCGACGCAAAACAGCGTGACGAGAATATGCGTATGATGCTTATGGGAATGATGGGCGGAAATGCAGGCGCCGGACAGGGCGGACCTCAAGTCGGATACATGGGAGGTTATGGACTTGGCGCAGAGGAGATACGAGGAATAGTATCCGAAACTATGACGGCAATGCTTCCGGGTATGCAACAAATGCTTCCGCAACAAGCCTCGACTAATGACGAACTCGTAGAAAAACTCATAGACCAAAATGAAAAGTTGATGCAACAGCTTGCGGAGCAGAAGAACACCGAGCGAGTTGTTGAGAGAGAAGTTGCATCTTCCGCTGTCAACGACAAGACTATTGAAAAACTTATGGAACGCAGTGAAAAGAATGACGAGCGTATAGAAATTCTTATGGAGAAGTTGATCGAACTTTCTGCTAATCAAAAGACCGAAACTCAAATGGTCGAAAAGGTAATCGAGAAAGAAGTTCCTGTCGAGAAGATAGTGGAGAAAGTAGTCGAAGTACCTGTAGAAAAAATTGTTGAAGTGCCAGTAGAGGTCGAAAAAATAGTAGAGAAAGAAGTTAGAGTCGAGGTACCTGTCGAAGTCGAAAAGATTGTCGAGAAAGAGGTAGTAAAAGAAGTCAAGGTAGAAGTGCCTGTAAAAGCCGAGCCGAAACCTAAAAAGGAAATTGCTCCAAGACTTACTCTTGACGAAGCGTACGCGCTCCTTACCAAAGAGCAAAAGAAGTACTTTGACGGACTTAAAGAATACGTATTGACGAAGTATAAGTGCAAGGAAAGGAAATCAACGTACTTTGTAGTCTACGGACAGACGACGACCAATCCGCTCTTGAAGTTGACGATAAAGAAAGACACAACAGTAGCTCTATTGAAAATGGAAGACGAGTACATGAAAGACTTGCGACGTGATGCGACTGGCGATGGAACGAAGGTCAAAGTCAAGGAAACAGAAGTTTTGGTAAGCGATGCGCAAGCCTTTGATACGGCGAAGAAGATGGTAGACTTGAGATACGACCAGATTGAGAGATATCAGGATTTGTTGAGAGAGCAACGCGCTATGAAGAAGTAATGGGCGAAATGCGCACCAATCTCTGCGGTTGTGCAGGCGTTGAGCGGATGAGATTTCTCGACTACGCTCGAAATGACAATAATAAACCCATGATGTCATTTCGGCTGTAGCGAAGCGAAATGGAGAAATCTCAACAATATGAAAGATGATGCTCGCGCTAACATTTCACATTTTCTGTATACGATACATAATATTTTCTAACTTACGCATAATGGTAGTATGCTAATAGTTTTTACGAGATCTATATTGATCTATTTATTCTTATTGATAGTAATGCGATTGATGGGTAAAAAGCAATTAGGCGAGTTGCAACCTTTTGAATTTACCATCACATTGATTGCCGCAGAGCTTGCGTGTATTCCTATGTCGGATACGCAAGTGCCGATACTGTACGGTTTGGTACCGATATTCACGTTGTTTGTTGTTGAATTTTTGCTTACTAAGATAGTTAAGCACTCTATCAAAATGCGTAGAATAATCAACGGTAAACCTGTAATCGTCATCACGCCTGACGGTATAGACTTTGAAGCAATCAACAAACTTGATATGACCGTACACGATATTATGGAGTCTATCAGAGCCAAAGACTACACTTCGCCCGAAGAGATAGAATGGGCAATAATAGAAACCAACGGAGATATGTCGATAGTTCCCAAGACTGCCAACAAGGCTGTCACTGTGGGCGATATGGCGCTTGCCAATATTGAGCAGACACAGCTTCCGTATTCCGTCATCTGTGAGGGGAAACGAATGGGACGCAATATCAAAAGATGTAATCTCGACGAGAATAAAGTTCAGTCGCTTCTCGATAAGTTGGGGTACAAACAAGAAGAGATATTACTTTTGCTTGTTACAGGCGGAGATAGCTTTTATCTTCAACCAAGGTCAGGTAAGTTTGTCACGGGCATGATAAGCGAGGAGGTAGGCTGATATGGGAAAGATTATTTTTACTGTTGTTTTGGTCGCAATAATACTTGCGCTGGGTATAGGAGAGCAAGTGTTTATGCAAAAGTCTTTTGACGATTTGGTAAAGCGTTGTGAAGAAATACAGCAACTCTTGATTGATAAGAATTATTCGGAAGCTCGCAAGGCCGTTCTGCAGACTAAAGAGTGGTGGGCCGGTAAGCGTAATATATTGGAGTTTACTTGTCCCAACAACGATATCAAGGATATCTACAAAGAGATAGGCGAGTTAGAAGGCACTCTGTACGCCGAGATGTACGACGACTCTATTACGCGTACCAACGTCATAAAGTCAATGGCGGAGAATTCCAAGAACTTGCTCGCGTATAGAATTAAGAATATACTTTAATTGGTTAGCCGATTGCCATTAGTTGAGAATTTGTCGAAAATTTGTATTTTTCGGCAAATTTTTTTTATTAAATGCATATTATAGAATATGTTTGATTTTAATAGGATTCATTTTATAGGCATAGGCGGAATAAGCATGTCTGCATTAGCAATGTTGACGAGCGAGGCGGGAGTATGGGTAAGCGGTTCGGATAGATGCGACAGTGAGATAATCCAAAAACTCAAGGATAACGGCATCAACGCTTATGTAGGCAGTAACAATAGCGTAGTATCCGGAAGTGACCTTGTAGTATACACGTCTGCCGTTGGAGGAGAGGACAAAGAACTTAAGTTTGCTCGCGCCAACAAGATAAGATGTATGGAGCGCAAGGCTTATCTTGCGTTGATGTCAAAGACATGCAAGAGCGTGATAGCCGTAGCAGGTTCGCACGGCAAAACAAGCGTTAGCGCAATGCTATGTCATATTTTCGATAGTATGGCGTTGCCGTTCAAGGGCCACGTGGGCGGTATAATTAAATCTGTTGGGAAGAATTATATCGATACCGGCAATGACTATTTCGTTACCGAAGCCTGCGAATACGGTCGTAGTTTTTTGTCGTTAGAGCCTGATATCGGAGTAATTCTTAATTGCGATTACGATCATCCCGACACCTATCCCACTAAGGAAAATATGTACGAGGCTTTCGTTAAGTTTGCCGAGCAGTCCAAGATTGTAGTTATAGGCGAGGACGCTTACAATACTCTAGATTTGCGCGGAGTAGACAGGGACAAAGTCTATACTTTCGGCTTTGGCGAACAGGCGTATTTTAGGGCGGTCAATATTAAGAATGTTGACGGTAAGTTTTCATTCGACGCGCTTTGCGATAATAAGTCCATAGGTAAATTCGCCCTTGATATTTACGGCAGGCACAATGTTCTCAACGCTTTGGCAGTAATAGCCGTGTGTCATCTTAATTGGCTGGACATGATGGAAGTTTCGCAATATATATCCGATTTTGATGGTGTAGACAGACGCTTTACCGATTGCGGGTACACGCCGAGCGGGGCGCGCGTCATAGTGGACTATGCGCATCATCCCAAGGAGATTTCCGCTACGATAGATACTGTAAGACTTATGACGAAAGGCAGAATCATTGCAGTATTTGAGCCTCATACATACTCGCGAACTAAGGCCTTGCTTGAGGAATTCGCCGACAGTTTTTATTGGGTGGATGATTTGATAATACTGCCTACATACGGCGCGAGGGAGAGCGAGGAAGAAGGAATCGGCGGAGATAAACTTGCAAAGTATATCAATAAGAACGGAGAAGGCACTTTATATCTGCCAAGCTATGAAAGCGCGCGAGAGTATATTCAGAGCAACACAACAGCAAAGGATATAGTCGTTGTATTGGGCGCAGGAAGCGTAAATGCGCTTGGTTTGATGTTGACGGAATAATAAAAAAACTCCGACTAAGTCGGAGTTTTTTCTAACACTTAAAAATAGTTTTGAGATAATTATGTTTTTTAGCAAGTTCGCTAAAGGTTTGTTGCGCTTCGCTTATATCGATTTCCTGTTCGATAAGGCAATCTACTTTGACAACTTCCGTCGCAAGCATATTGATAGCGGTTTCTATTTCGCCAAAGCCGTCGCTTATGCCGTAAACCGTCAAATTATTGGTAATGATAGGCGAGAGGTCGCCTTTGAGCGGTGGAATAGCCTTGTTGTAACCAACGATTGCGACTTTTCCGTTCTTGCGTAGGTAGTGGAGAATTTTGCCCACTTCATCGCACACGTCGCTACTTAGGATAAGATATTCGACAAGTTTTCCGCTGGTAATCTCCTTAAGTTTTTGCAAGACGTCTTCTTCTACGTAATTGATTGCGTAATACACGCCCAAATCTCTTGCCAAATCAAGTCGGGAAGCGTCGTTGTCAATAACGATAGGTATCGCTTGATAGTATATACAAAGTTGCGCGATAATCAAATTGACGGAAGTACAGCCGTAAAGCATAACGTACTTAGTCTTTTCAATATCCAATTTTTCTATGATATTGATAGCAATAGCAATGTCCTCAATAAAAGTAAAGGCGCTATCGCCTACGCCGATTGGAAGCGTATATATATTGTGCAAGGGAGCGTATACGTAATCTGCAAGATATCCGTCGCTTTGCAAGCCGTTGATAACGTACTTGCCGTTCTCAAGACGGGTATAAGGGGAGAGCATAACTCTTTGCCCTTTTCTTAGGGTAATATCTTCGCAATCGCTGACCAGACCAATAGCTATTCTTGTCGGGCAAAGTGGCAAATTGACTTTAGTAATTTTACCGGCAAAGACAGCGACGTCACTTTCACAGACACCTGCGCGAAGAATTTTAATTTTTGCGTAATCCTTGAGACTTTGAGCGCCTTCTTCGCTCTCTTCTTCAATCGTGAAATTTTTTGTTATTCTAAAAGATTTCATACGTTCCTTCTCAATACTGGCGTTAAGTTTACGCCTTTTTTCTGTCTTTGACAGATAGTTCCACCATTTAACTTACGACAATTATACCATATATTTACCCTCTTGGCAAGTGTGGAGTTTGCGTTTAACTCAAAAAAGCCATAATATAGCAAAAATCGACACATACAGCGCATTTTTCTATTTTGGAATGTACGATATTTGACATTTATCAATTATTTTTATAGGAAAAAATACCCAAAAATTATAAAAAACACGGTATTTGCTACAATTTTATGGCGAAAACAAAAAAAATTAAGTTGGAAAACGCCTTTGTTTGACAATAAATGAAAAATATTGAAAAACCATTGAATTATGCTTGACTTATACGATTATTATATGTATAATCATTGAGTAAAGAATTTTGCAAAGGTAGGTGATAATATGAACGAGAATATCCAACCTAATTATCATGACGTTACTGTCGTTTGCGCTTGCGGAGCCAGCTTTGTATGTGGCACGACCAAGGACGGCGACACAATTAAGGTAGAAGTTTGTAGCAAATGCCACCCTTACTACACCGGCAAGCAAAAGTTGGTTGATACGGGCGGTAGAGTTGACAAGTTCAAAAAGCGTTACAATCTCTAAGAACTTGCTAATCACGAGTTTATGCGGAAGGCTGAAGTCTTCCGTATTTTTTTATTCTAACGTATAAAAATGTTTTAGATGTCAATAATTGCCATATCAACTTTGGAAGGTATGCAATGAAAGTGGTAGCAATAATATTGATATGTTTGGTTTTGATAATCGTCGGGGTATACGCGGTGAAAGTAAACAATAAGGCAAGCGATGAAGATACTTATTTAAGAATACATATTAGAGCCAACAGTAACGAAGCAGTAGATCAAAGCGTGAAATATAAGGTCAAAGAGAGCATAGTTGACTTCATGACGCCGGCGCTTGAAAATGTGAGTAGTAAAAGTGAAGCAATGCAGGTATTGCAAGACAATATCGTCGCAATGAAACGTGTCGCGGATAATACCTTATCGCAAAACGGCTATGACTATACGTCGAAAGTGAGCATACGCAAAGAAGAATTTCCAGCAAGAACTTACGGAGATTTGACTCTTGATTGCGGAGTCTATGACGCGCTTATTATAGAACTGGGAAGCGGAGAAGGCGATAATTGGTGGTGCGTAGTATTTCCGCCGTTGTGCTTTGTCGGCGAAAGTAAAGACAACGTGGAATATAAATCGTTTTTTGCTCAGCTTTATCACAAGATTGCAGGCAAATAATTAAAAAACAAACCTCTTTCTTTAAGTGAAAGAGGTTTGTTTTTATTTTTACTCTCAGGTTAAAATAAGTTTCTTCTGAATCAAGCAGGAGAATAAGTCTATCCAACCAAGCAAGAAACCGGTCGGAAGTATAGCAAAAATAAGAATTATAATTTGCTTTAAGGCTTTACCGTGCATTGCCGCAGAGCCACGAACGACGATTTCTGTAATCCAGTTTACACCGGGGATAAGAAGCAAAATAATTTGCACAAGTCTTGGCAAACCTTTGAATCCGCTAACGAATGACATACATATAACCTCCTTTTAGATTTATCTATAAATATTATACCATAATGGTAAAATATGTCAATACCCAATTTGCAAAAATCGGTGTTGTCCTATTATTCGTCATACCGATAAGCAGTAGATATCTTCATTAGTATATCTCTTATATCTATAAATACTATTTATTAT
>JAIDUT010000012.1 GCA_029060065.1 Clostridia bacterium
ATTATGAAGAAGTATTATTACAAGGATATTTCTTGGGACGAGTTTCAAGAGATAGCGACGAGCGCTTTCGCCGGGTCGCTTGATAACTTTACAGGTATAGTAAGCGTAGAAGGCGACAATACTACGTCGGGTACGTTTGGAATAAGCATATCAAATACGATTTACAACGAGCATATTGTATCATTTATCGAGCCAAATTCCTCTGCTTGGAATGGGTCTGGACTTAAGTGCGATATTCAAGACGGAAAACTTATTATAGAAGATGAGGATTTTAAAGACTTCTTTGGTAGCATTTGGGATACTGATAATACTAATCGAATAAGATTAGAGGAAGGCGATTCAATATATGGTATCATACCCTTAGATTTAGAATCGGCGGACGAAGAAGATTGGTTGGCTAAACAGCCTTTATATAGAGTAGAGAATGCAAACGCATACTATATGAGCCAAATTATCAGTGGGTATGATGACGTAATATTTATTGTTAAGAAATATGACAGCAAGTTTTCCGACGGCTACTACGCATACTTATTGAGCAGACAAGAGTCTAGTGGCAAGACGGCGTTTTACTATAATCATACCGACGACGTAGGAATAATCAAGGTGCTTGAATTCTCCGAGAATACCACGATTGATTTTGCTCAGTGCGTATTACAATTTATAGACGACGGCAACAAAAAGTTGATACTTGACTTGCGTAATAACGGTGGCGGTAACTCGACCACGCTAGAGTATATGGCGCAGTTCTTGCTCAACAATCCCAAAAATGAAGCATTGCCGTTGATTAAACTTGTATCAAATGCAGGCAATGGCAAGATGGAGAGCAATCTCGTATACTCCAGTAGTGAGGATTATGCCAATCCCAACAATCCTTACGAGGCTTTTCCGATTGGCAATAGAGTAGAGGGCTTTGAAGTCGTAGTGCTTTGCAACGGCAATTCCGCGTCTGCGTCGGAGGCTTTGATTGGCGCATTGCAGTATTACAACAATGCAAAGATAGTAGGTGCTCAGACGTATGGCAAGGGCGTAGCTCAAAAGGTATTTGTGCTTTCCAACGGCAATTATCTGTACGTCACCAACGGAACTTACTACGTGCCGACAGCCGGCGGAAACGGTAAAATGGTATGGGAGAAGTGTATTCACGGCGAAGGCTTTACGCCACTTGCGGAGAATATCGTCACTGATAGATTATTGTCTTACGATAAAGACGCCTGCACGCAAAGAGCTATGGAACTCTTTACTCGATAATTAATTATATCTAAGCGCGATGTCGGCGCTTGACAATGATTATAAAAAGATATAAAATATATTTACGAACATGTCCGAGTCGGTGACACTCTCGCCGACTTGGTCAAGAATAGACACCAAATCGATGATAATTCGGAGAGTAGGGAATCATATCAATATAAGACTTGACTTTACTCTGCAATTTTGCGGAGTTTTTTTCTTAGATTTTAGTTTTCTGCTCTTCCATAAGGAGTATTTATGAAAAGAATAGGCGTAATCGGCATCGTGCTTAAGCGTGACAAAGAATCTGCGCTTGCAATTCAAAATCTGCTTTCTACGTATAACGAAATTATCGTGGGCAGAATGGGCGTACCCGACAAAGAGAGCGGTATAAGTGCAATAAGCGTAATTGTTAAAGGCACTAACGAACAGATATCCGCATTGACCGGTAAACTCGGCAAACTCAACAATGTTTACGTCAAGTCTGCCGTCACGGCGTTGGATTTAGACGCTCAGGAGTAGAAAAGTAGTAAGAGGAGAATATTATGAAAAAGTTTTTTGTAGCAATAATGTTAGTGGCAGTGCTGGTATGCGCAGTAGCATTTACAGCGTGTTCGCCTGAAGATATTATCCCCAACGTAGATAAGACGTATACTTTAGTTGCTCCCGACGGCGCGCCGGCATTGGCGGTGGCAAATCTGATTACACAGATTCCCACTGAAAAAGCCGTATACGGTATAAAAAGAAAAGTAGTATCTTCTTCGATTATCAGCGCCGAAGCAATTAAGAGCGACGTAGATTTAGCTATCGTACCTGCAAATCTTGGGGCTAAGATCTTCAATACAAGCAGTGGCTATAAGATATTGGCTGTCGTCACTAACGGTAATTTATATATAACGTCCAGCATATCTTGCCAAGTAAATTCCTTGCAAGACCTTAAAGGCAAAATAGTGTATTCTATAGGTCAATCAAGCGTACCCGATATGATTTTCAAGACCTTGCTCACAAATGCAGGAGTAGAATATGCGGTAGGTGAAGAGCCTGCTGTGGGCAAGGTTACGATAAAGTATTATGCAGACGGAAGCGAAGTAATATCCCAACTTGCTTTGGCAAAGTCTGAAAACAAACTTGCTTTCGGTATCTACGGCGAGCCTGCTGTCACGAATTCGTTCGCTAAGGGCTTTGAGCAGGTCTTTGATTTGCAAAAGTTATGGGCAGAGATTGACGACAGTTCTCACGACGGATATGCGCAAGCGGTATTGATTGCTCGCGATAGCGTATGCGAGGACAGCGAGTTTGTAACAAAACTAATAAAGGCTTTTACACTCAATGAGAGTAACATATTGGAAGCTCCTACAAAGGCGGTAGGGAATATCAAGGCAATTTATCCGCAATCTGCTTTGCAGTCAAATATAACAATGGACGTTATTAGCAGATGCAATATCAAGACCGTAGCGACCAATACCTTAGAGGGCAGAACTTATTATGAAAACACTCTAAAGGCTGTAATGGCAATCAACGCTAATTTAATTGGCGGAAAGTTGCCGAGCGACGGCTTCTATTTAGGTTGAAATGAAGAATAAAAAGCTGTATCGAATACTTAATTACACTCTTCCAATCGTGACGGTAATCATGATAGTAGTTGTCTACGCAATTATATCCAAGGTCGTAGGAGTGGAGTTGATTACGCCGTCGGTGGGGAGTACGCTCAAAGAATTCTTTGCCATGTTTGGCAAAGGAGATTTTTATAAAGCTGTAGGCGGAACGCTATGGAGAGCGTTTATAGCGTATATCTTATCCTTTGTATTAGCTTTTGCGCTTGCTACGTTGACAAAGTTCTGGAAGCCTTTGCGAAGAGCGTTTTCTCCTATAGTAGCGCTTGTCAGGGTATTGCCGACAATGTCTTTGATACTCTTGGCTTTGATATGGTTTAACAGTTTTCAATCGACAGTATTAGTTGCGTTTTTCGTTATATTTCCAATGTTATATACAGGTTTTTGCGACGCAATCGAGGGAGTAGACAAGGATTTGATAGAGATGTCGAGAGTATACGGAGTGGATAAAAGACGGCTGGTTACACAGCTATATATTCCGCAGGCTTTACCGTCTGTATTCACGTGTATTAAAAGTTCGGTAGGACTTAATCTAAAACTCGTTATTTCTGCCGAGGTGATTGCGCAGACGGCAGACAGTATGGGACTTTATATGCAACTTGCCAAAATAAATCTTGATACGGCGGTATTGCTTGCATGGACTATGGTCGCAATATTGTTGGGCGGAGTAATCGAGGGTATCGTGACGCTAATCGAAAAGAGGACGGTAAGGTGGCTATGAAAATAGAGAAGTTGAATTTTGCCTACGGCGAAAAGAAGATATTTCAAGATTTGACTATGGATATGCCCAAGGGCGTAACCTGTATAATGGGCGGTTCGGGAGCAGGCAAGACTACGTTACTAAACTGTATTAGCAGACAACTTGAGTTTGAGGGTAATATCGTATACGACGTTATCGGCGATAATAACAAAAATGACGTAAACTTTTCGTACGTCTTTCAACAACCTAGACTAATACCGTCAATGAGCGTAGAAAATAATATCAAATTCGTTTTGCCGAGAAGTATGACTAAAGAGCAGGTTAAACAAAAGGTGGACGACATAATTGCGAAATTACAACTTGAGGAGTGTCGCAATTCTTATCCAAGAAAGATTAGCGGTGGACAGGCGAGCAGAGTATCTTTAGCGAGAGCGCTTGTCACCGATAGCGATGTATTACTTCTTGACGAGCCTTTCAAAGGTCTTGATATAAAACTTAAAAAGGATATTCTCAATCTTTTAATTCCGCTTATGGAGAATAAGAGTGTAGTTTTCGTAACTCACGACGTTGAAGAAGCGCTTGCAATAGCGGACAGAGTATTTGTCGTAGAGCGCAAAGACGGCGAGACCGTAAAAGTAAAAGGTAGTTTGGATATCGCGCAAAAGCAAAATGATAGGGATGTATACGGGGAGCAACTAAACGAAGTTCGAAAACAGATATATAAGTTGTTGTCGTAAGTCGAGAAATCTCTACCTATTTATTTTTTGGACAATAAAGATTGTCTTATTTCTTCAATTTGGATTTCACTTAAATCATCTTTACCCAATAAACTATCTATTGATTCATTAAAAATTATACTAATTAAAAGCAAGTCCTCATAATTAGGTTGGGTAAATCCTTTTACCCATCTACTGATAGTTGACTGCGAAGTACATAGCATATTTGCCAAACTTTGTTGCGACATATTATGCGTTCTTAATAAATCATTCAAATTTTTAGAAAATTTCAATACTTTCATAACGTGTTATTATTTTATACGTTTTTTGCATAATTTGCTTGCATTATGCAAAAATTGCATGATATAATATTAAAAACGCAAGATTTGTCTTAAAAGGAGAACCATTATGGACGATAAATTTGAAAAAGACGTTAGAAAAGCATTGCAACAGGGCATTACGGCCTTGAATGGCAAAATTGATTGTTTTTGGGGAAAATACAAAGACAAAGCCGAAGGAATTAAAGTAGGCAAGCCGATTAGGCAATTCTATTATGACCAAGATTACGGTATAATGAAGGTGAATATTAAGTTCACATATACTCCCGAAGAAATCGCATTTTTAGATAAGGCTAGATGTTTATCTCAAGAAAATTTGCAACTTGTAAAGGAGTATATGGATGAACTTTTAAGGTAACAATCCCTCACTTTGAGCCGAACAAAATAAATTTACGATTGCTTAGCCATATCGATTAGAGAGCGTAATTTGACAATTTGCTCACTGCTTAGCATACAGCTTGCCGAATTAAAAAACTCTTCGAGTTTAGCGTTGTCAAGCGTGCCGTTTTGTTTGCCTGCGTTGACAAGCGCGAACATCTCTTGCATAAGTCTTTCTTCAGACATGTGAGAGTACTTGTTGATTTCACTCTCTAGCGTAGGTTGAGAGTTGTTGTTTTGCGACGCTTGAGAAAAGTCAAAATTCGGAGTAGAGCTTTGACTGTTCCAATTATAGAATCCTTGATTGTTTGAATTGTTGTTTTTCTTCATACATTTCCCTCGATTAATTAAGTCCTATTTTGTCCATAAAATGTATATTGTATTGGTTTTAGTTTTCGTCTTGATAAAGTTTGAATATGCTTTTATTTACTTCGTCGGAATTGAGAGTAATTTGAGTTGGGGCAGGTTTATTATTGCCTGCACCGCCGTTCATCATGGTGGGCAGAAGTTGCATAAGCATAGACATATCCTTATTGCCACCGCCGTTCATTGCATTCATCATTTGCATCATCTTTGCAAAATCCATATCCATTCTATCACCTCGTTTATTCTATGATTTTGATTATACTTTGGTTACTGTTGAAGAGATTTCTCCATTTCGCTTCGCTTCAGTCGAAATTACATACGTCACCTTGAGCGAAGTCGAAAGGTCTCTACCTATTCAAGTTGTCAATATGGCGTAGCAAAGCGTGAATATCCTTTATGCTGTTGTTATATCCTACGCTCACTCTCACTGTACCGCTTTCCAAAGTGCCGAGTTGAGTATGAATTAGCGGAGCGCAATGCAGACCGCACCTTACGGCGATATCGTGTTCGTTGAGATAATCGCCGATATCGGTAGAGGAGTAGTCTTTGAAGTTGAAAGACACCACACCCGTAGTCTGTGAGGAGTAAAGTCTTACGTTTTTGATTTGTTTAAGTCCGTAGAGTAATTCTCCCGTCAAGTAACGGGTGTTCAGAGAGATTTTGGCAAGATTTTGATACGTCCATTCCGCGCTTGCGCCCAAGCCGATAATACCTGCGCTGTTGACTGTGCCCGATTCGTACGCTTCGGGCGGAACTGACGGTTGAGTAAGGCTTTCGCTGTGCGTACCCGTACCGCCGTAGCGAATAGGGAGTAGGTCGTAACTCGTATCGTATACTAAGAAGCCTGTGCCTTGCGAGCCGTGCAATCCCTTATGACCTGCGCCTGCAAGGAAGGCGACGTTGTTTTCCACCATATCCAAAGCTACGTGCCCCAGCGACTGAGCGCCGTCTACAAATAGCGGGATATTGCGTAGCTTTGCGGTTTTGCCTATTTGGAAAATATCCGTCATATTTCCCGTAACGTTGGAAATATGATTGACGCATATCAATTTAGTGTCGTTCGTTATTGCGTTAGCGACGGCAACGGGAGAAATTACGCCGTCTTTATCCGGCGTTACTTCTATAAGGTTTACATCCATTATGCTTTTGAGCTGATATAGCGGACGGGCTACGGAATTATGCTCGTTAGACGTAAAAATCACGTCTATGTGTTGATTTTTGAAGTTTAGTAGGTATCCGAAAATCGCGAGATTGCACGCCTCTGTGCAGTTGGATGTAAAGATAAGTTCATATCTTGCATCGCATTTGAGCAGTGATTTGAGTAATTGACGTGTGTCGTATATTTTTATAGCCGTATCTATTGCGTCGTTGTGTCCGCCACGACCGGCATTGGACGAGTAGGAGAGTTGTTTGAACATTTCGTCAAACATACGTCTGGGCTTAAATCTTGAAGTTGCGGCATTGTCTAAATATATCATTATTCCCTCACATAAATGTTTTTTATCTAATATATTGTATTAGGAGCGAGTTACATAAATACCAAGGAGGAAGTCATGATTTATTCTCTTATTATTTTTCGCTCCCGAAACGATGCGCTTGCTATGCGCAGTTACTTATCGTCGAGAGGCGTAATGAGCGCGACTGTCAACGCGCCTAGAAGTTTGACGCAGTCTTGCGGACTTGCGCTTAAAATTCAAAGCGTATCGTCGTCAACTCTCGTCGGATTGATAAAATCTTGCCCGACCAAGGTCAAATGCTCGTTATACCAAGCATATATGGGACAGGGCGGTATAAGGTACAGTCTGATAATATAGGGGAGCCTTTGATTGAGTTGTTGCGACAAATTTGCTCGTATCGCTTAATCAAAGACTCTTTTGCGTATGATTTTTTGTCTAATTAGCGCGCTATCACGGATAAAAACGACTTTTAACTTCAAAAAACACTTTACAAAGCGTATATCTTGTAATATAATTATTATAATTTATAAATTTTTAGGAGTATATAGTAACTGCTATGGTTGTTCCTTTATTGGCATCAAGCGCATTGGACCCCTCGCGACTTATAGGATATTTGGTCGCAATCATCATATTGGTCTTTTTATCAGGATTTTTTTCTTCGACAGAAACGGCTTTTTCTTCTCTCAACAGAATAAGACTAAAAAATCTTTATACGACAGAAAAGAAAAAATACGCTAAAGTATATTTTTTGAGCGAACGTTTTGACGCGCTTATTTCTACGATTTTGATAGGCAATAATATCGTCAATATCACAGCTACGACTTTAGCGACGATTATGTTTTCTGCTTTGATAGCAAATCAAGACGTAGCCGGAGTAGTATCTACCGCTGTAATTACAATTGTCGTGCTTATTTTTGGCGAAGTCATTCCAAAGTCGTTGGCAAAGCGTTCGCCCGAATATTTTTCGAGAATTACCGCGCCTTTTATCTTGGCGCTGTATTACGTGCTTTTCCCATTCGTTTGGCTTATGGGCTTGTTGCAAAGTCTTCTCGGCAAGATTTTTAAGAAAAAAGGCAATGAGAATATCACCGACGAAGAACTTATTACTTACGTTGACGAGGCTCAGACAGAGGGCGGTCTTGACGAGTATGAGGGAGATCTCATACGTTCTGCAATAGAATTTGACAGCATGACGGTACGCGACGTATTCACTCCGAGAGTTGATGTAGAAGCAGTCGCTATTGACGATTCAATGGCTGAAGTAATGAAGACTTTTAAGGAGAGCGGTTATTCCCGTCTTCCCGTATACAAAGAGAACATCGACACCATAGTCGGCATAATCAACCAAAAGGATTTCTACGAAGCGTATATTGACGGCGCAACCAAGTTTTCCAAGATTATGACCAAGAATATAATTTACGTTCCGGACAGTATGAGAATAAGCGACGTATTGCGTAAGTTGCAGGTAGAGAAGCGACACCTTGCAATAGTCGTAGACGAATTTGGCGGAACTATGGGTATAGTCACTTTGGAAGATATATTGGAACAGCTAGTCGGCGAGATTTACGACGAAAGAGATGAAATAGTCGAGCCGTTCGTCAAACTGACTGACGATAAATACACCGTGCTTGGCGAAACAAATCTAGAAGAGTTCTTCGAGTACTTTGACGTAAACAAGGACGGCGAGGAATTTGATACGGTTACTTTGAGCGGATATATTGCTTTGGCGCTCAACAGACTTCCTCAAGTAGGCGATATAGTCAATTTTGAAAATCTTGCGATTACAGTCAAGAAAATGGACAACAACGTCGTAGAGAAAGCAGAAGTCCTCGTCAATTCACTTGAAGACGAAGACGGCAAGGAAGAGAAGTAATCTCTAAATACAAAAACAATTTTAGCATATAAGAATTTTGGAGGCAAAAATGTATAAGAAGGTCGATTCCTCAATGAACTTCTGTCAAAGAGAGAAAGAAGTAATCGAGTTTTGGAAACAAAACAAAATCTTTGAAAAAAGTGTGGAAAAGAACAAAGGTAAAGAATCATTCTCGTTTTACGACGGTCCGCCGACGGCAAACGGCAAACCGCATATCGGTCATATCTTGACGAGAGTTATGAAGGATATTATCCCAAGATACAAGACTATGAAGGGATATTACGTTGCGAGAAAAGCAGGTTGGGATACCCACGGACTTCCCGTTGAACTTGAAGTTGAGAAACTTCTCGGCATAGACGGTAAGCCGGAAATAGAGAAATACGGAATCGAGCCTTTTATCAAGAAGTGTAAAGAAAGCGTTTGGAAATACAAAGGCGAATGGGAGAAGATGTCTGACAGAGTAGGTTATTGGGTAGATATGGACAACCCTTATATAACTTACGACGACAACTATATCGAATCGGTATGGTGGGCGGTCAAGACTATCGCGGACAAGGGCTTGATTTACAAAGGTCACAAAATCGTGCCGTACTGCCCCAGATGCGGAACGGCGCTATCATCTCACGAAGTTGCTCAAGGGTATAAGGACGTCAAAGAGAAGTCGGTATTCGTCAAGTTTAAGAGAAAGAACAATG
>JAIDUT010000013.1 GCA_029060065.1 Clostridia bacterium
AATTAGGGCGTATTAACGCTGTACCACCTAAATTCGTCATTTAATTATAACAAAATTTATAAATATAATGACCTCGTTTGGTTATAACGTCACCGACGGTTTTGTCTACATTGTCAACAAAACAACTCCAAGGTGAATTCTCCCCGACCAACCTTTTGCCCTTTCAGCCTATTGAAGCAAAATCTCTGTCGCTCGTCTTTGTGGGGACATGCTCCTCTTCAACGTTTATAATGATATTTTAGCATTAAAATAAGGCAAAAGCAAGTGTTTTGTTAATATATATTATTACACAATTACTATAATTTAAGAGAGTTGCCCAAGCCATATTGAAAATAGAACTCCGGCACTTTTCCTACTATTAGATTTTGATATACAACCATGGAGTTTTGAACTTTTATGTTTTTAACGCACAAAGGTAGCATAACGCTTATATCCGCAAACAAGTCGATGTACATACAAAGCAAGGTTTGATTTATTCCCACGCTCTCAAAGGTAGTTCGGTAGTTGCACTGTATATTCCCTACATTTTCAAGTTTAAGCGAGTATTTACCGCCGTAATTGGCAATAACTACGCTCCCCAAAATACTGCTGTACGGAACTTGCACGTCATCGCTTTCACAAAGCAAATTCACTTCCCTCTGCGATATTGCCGCAACGTCGCGCATGAGCGCATTAATGACTACCATATCACCGCTAATTAACGCTACGTTGCCGTCATTATCGTATCTAATCTCATAGAAATTATCTTTGTCTTGGAACATTTCGCCCGTCAACGCTTCTGTCGTAGAGCTATTGAAAATATCCACAACCTTTGTAGTAATTAAAGCGCTTGCGTACTTATCAACGTATTCAACCAAGTTACCTCTGAAATACAATAGACAAGAAATTACGATAGCGATAATTATTATAAAAGCTAAAACAGCTTTAATTTTTCTACGAGCGCATCTACACATACAATATTATATGCGCAAATACTCTTGCAATTTACACTTTACGCCTTCTTTGAGTGAGATCGGAATATCAATGCAAAGAAGAATCCGAAGAATATCGCGGCGGTTAATCCTCCGGCCATATTTCTAAATCCGTAAGTTACCGCTTCAAATAGACCTATCTTCGCGCCCTCTTTTGCTCCTTTAACTATTGTGCTACCAAAACCTGTGATAGGCACGGTTATACCTGCTCCGGCAAAGTTTTCAATATACTTAAATACTCCTATAAGCTCTAAGAATACTCCCAACAGCAAGAACATAACAAGAATTCTTGCTGAGGTCATCTTAGTCTTGTTGATGAGTATTTGCGCAATCATACACACAAGTCCGCCTATTGCAAACGCCTTAACGTATCCCAAAAATATCTCCATATCAATACCAATCCTCTCTTTCTATAATTACTGCGTGAGCAATTCCGGGAATACTCTCGCCTTGAAGCGCGGAATCTTTGGAAAGCATAGCGCCGGTAGGCACGAAAAGTATTTTCTTCAAGGATTTATCCACGAGTTTTTTGTAGAGATATGACGCAAATACCAAAGAGCAACAGCCTGCGCCCGATCCGCCTTGCCCTGCCTTTTGCTTATCGCAATACATCATACTTCCGCAGTCGTTGAGATTGTTTAATTCATACCCCTCTTTCTTGCAAAGATAATGCAACGTTTCTCTACCAAAGCGTCCCAAGTCGCCTGTGATTATCAAATCGTAATAATCGGGAGAACGCCCCGTATCCTTGAAATGCGTGATTATTGTATTAGCAGCCGCAGGCGCCATCGCTCCGCCCATATTATTGGGGTCAGTCAAGCCAAAGTCAAGAACTCTGCCTATTGTATATCCCTTGACTAACGGATACTCTCCTGCCTTTTTTGAAAGCAAAACTGCTCCGCTACCGGTGACTGTCCATTGCGATTCCGGAGTGGGCTGAGTGCCAAGTTCAAGCGGATATCTATACTGTCTTTCGGCAGTCGCGTAGTGCGAACTCGTACAGCATATAATTTTATCGAAATCTCCTCCCACAAGCGTCGAACCTATGGATAACGCTTCGCCAAAAGTTGCGCAAGCATTGTATAACCCCATAAACGGAGTATGAAAATCTCTAGCCGAAAATGACGTAGGTACGATTTGATTAATCAAATC
>JAIDUT010000014.1 GCA_029060065.1 Clostridia bacterium
TTGCCGCTTCGTATGGCTTTTCATTTTCCGTCGTCTTTGCCGGTTCGGTCTTCTTTGCGGTTGCCGTTGTCTTTGCAGGCTCGGCTTTCTTCGCGGTTGCCGTAGTCTTTGCAGGTTCGGCTTTCTTCGCAGTTGCCGTAGTCTTTGCAGGTTCAGTCTTCTTCGTAGTCGCCGTTGTCTTTGCAGGCTCGGCTTTCTTCGCAGGGGCTTTCTTCTCTGCCACAGTAATATCCTCCTAAAAACTAAAAAATTGTATACAGATATATTTTATTATATGATAAAAATTTTTGCAAGCGTAATTACAGACTATTATTTACTATTCTTTATATGTTTACATATAAAGTTCGTTTTTGCCTAATCCAAATTTTTCCAATAGGAACCTAAAATAAATGTAAACAAATGTTTGCATTATGCTAATTTGTGTGATAATATATAGGTATGAGAAAAATTCTTCACTGCGACGCTAATAATTTTTACGCTTCCGTCGAATGTATGCTCGATCCTAGCTTAAAAGACAAGTATGTTGCCGTATCGGGCAATCCCGATAAACGACACGGTATCATTTTGGCTAAAAATCAAAAGGCTAAAGAATGCGGAATTAAGACTGGCGAAGTCATATGGGAAGCCAAGCGAAAATGTCCTCAGCTTGTGCTTGTACCTCCACAATATGACAAATACGTATACTACTCCGACAAGATATTCGATATATATTGCCAGTACACAGACAGAGTCGAACCGTTTGGAATCGACGAATGCTGGCTTGACGTAACGGGCTCTATGCGACTTTTTAAGAGCGCGACGGCAATCGCCGAAGAACTGAGAGAGCGTATCAAAAAGGAAATCGGCATCACTATCTCCGTAGGAGTATCTTTCAACAAAATCTTTGCCAAACTTGGCTCTGATATGAAAAAGCCTGACGCCACCACCGTAATTACGCCACAAAACTTTCGCCAAAAAGTGTGGCCACTTGACGTAAGCGACTTGCTGATGATTGGCAGAAAGACATCCGATAAATTAAAGGATTTAGGTATTAAGACCATAGGAGATCTTGCGTGTACAGACCCGCAAATTCTCATTAAAAAATTCGGAATAAACGGACAAAAAATGTACGACAACGCCAACGGACTAAATGACGATGACGTACGTCTATATTACGATAAGCATATCCCAAAAAGCATTGGCAACTCTACTACTATGCCAAAGGACGTCACGTCCCGCGACGAAATCAAAGCCGTAGTTATGGCTCTCAGCGAAATGGTAGCGGTAAGACTTAGGAAATACGGATTTGTGGCGGGTGGCATACATTTCGGCGTGAGATACAACGATTTGACTTACGCCGGCAAACAATGCAAACTCCCCTTCAAAATTAATTCCGCAAGCAGTCTTTGCGACGGCGCTATGGAAATATACGACTCGATAAAGCACCCATGCCCAATAAGACTTTTGTCAGTGACCGCATTCGACCTCTCTAGCGGTGACGAAGTACAGCAGTTGTCTTTCTTCGACGACGAAAAGTCCCAAAAACTCCGTCGGCTTGACAAAT
The DNA here is from genome assembly GCA_029060065.1 of Clostridia bacterium. Taxonomy (GTDB): domain Bacteria; phylum Bacillota; class Clostridia; order Christensenellales; family UBA3700; genus RACS-045. Next base: position 1,544 of record JAIDUT010000014.1, read on the forward strand.
CTCTTGACGAGATAAGAGGAAAGTACGGCTACAACGCATTGAAGTCGGCATCGCTCCTTGAGCACCCTTTCATTACGGACGGTCTAGAGGATAGCGACTTCTTGCCGTTTAAGAAATAGCGGTAACGATTATTTTAAGAAAATATTCAAAAACATTTGACAACTCATAATATTTAATATAATATTAGGTATGCAATGATTTGCGGTCATGGCGGAATAGGCAGACGCGTACGTTTGAGGGGCGTATGGGAGACCATCCGGGTTCAAGTCCCGGTGACCGCACCATAACTAACCTGAATCAAAACATAGACTAATGGTTTGATTCAGGTTTTTTTATTACTCTTTCAAAGTACAAATGTTAGTACCATACGGCAGTGCTCCCCCATAGGCAGTAAGCACAAGCGGACACAAAAAACTATCGTACACTTACTTAAAAAATACTTGACCTTACTTTAATATTATGACGCGCTATAGACAAAACGCTTGACTTTATATAAACAATGTTATATAATTCATATTATATAAATATGTTTATCAACATGAGGTCTATTACTATGCCTAAACAACGAATTACAAAAGAAATGATATTAGACGTTGCCTTTAATTTGGCAAGAGAAAAAGGCTATGAACAAGTTGTTGTCAAAAACATAGCCGATGAGATAGGTTGCTCGGTACAGCCGATATACAGTTATTTTAACAATATGGATACATTGAGAGAAGCTGTACTCGGCGTTGCTATGCAATTCTACAATCAGTATATTTATTCTCGCGTAAATAAGGACGGTATTTTGGAAAGTATGGCGCGTGCGAACGTAGCTTTTGCAAAATATGAAACAAATCTTTTTAAGTTGTTATTTTTGCAAAAGTTGAATGGATTGAATAGCTTTAATGATATTTACGAATGGATGGGTGATAAACAGGCTACAAAACAACTTGCCGAAAAACTCTTACTTCCGGAAGAAAAGGTAAAAGACGTCTATATTATGCTCATAGTTTTCACGCACGGCGTAGCAACAATGATAGCAACCGGTGGCGCTAATATTTCGGACGACGAAAGCGCGTCTATACTGGAAAAAGCATATTTAGCTTTTGTAAAAGCACAACAATAAAAGGAGATAAAAAATGAACAACAAAACCATGCTAAATTATCTTGCGGAACTTTCAGCAAACAACAACCGTGAATGGTTTCACGAACACAAGAAAGAAAATAAAGAAGCCAACGCGCATTTTGAGCAAATTGTTCAAGAACTTATTTACGGCATTGGAACATTTGACCAAAGCGTTTTACACAATGTCCCCAAAGAACTTACATTCAAACTTGTGCGAGATACAAGATTTAGCCACGATAAATCACCGTACAATCCGTCTTTCAGAGCTCATATATCGTCTAAAGGCAAATTGCCTATTCCTGTCGGATACTACTTAATGATAAAACCAAATGGAGGCACATTTTTAGGTGGCGGTTTGTTTGCGGATATGTTTTCTAATGCCACTTCAATGGTACGCAACTATATAACGGCACACCCTGACGAATGGAACGCTATAATAACCAATGCGGAGTTTGAAAAGTATTTCACTGTAAAAGGCACGGTATTGAAAAATGTCCCTGCCGGTTATGACAAAGAACACTCACAAGCCGAATATCTGAAACACAAATCGTGGTATTTGGAGTATTTTATGGACGATGACGAGGTAGCTGACGAAAAAACATTTTTGCAAAAATCGGTTGAAATATTTAAGATTATGAAACCTTTTAACGATTATCTCAATAAGGCACTAAAAGATTTCAAAATGCCGACAAGATAAAACCTATGTAATCGTGCAATTCCTTATGTATTAATTACAAACAAGACAAAACGTTAGTAGTCTAAATACTCAAACTTTGTCTTGTCGCACTTATTTGTAAAATATACTGATAAAAGAGAGAGGTAAACCTCTCTCTTTTATTTTTACTTTTACCTTAAATCACGCTTTCACTCCCATATCAAAAGCCTTTTGCGGAAAGTCGGTACTATCTATATCCCCTTTGTCTGTCACGCCTATAGCGCGAAGAACGCCTTTGAGTTCTACTCCGTCAAAGCAATCTATCCAACCTTGAATATCCTTGACTGCTCCGTCCATTGCGCTCTCGTCCTCCTCTGCCGACGTAGCCAAGAGATATACTTCCCTAAACTTATTGTCGCGAGGATAAAGCGGATTAAGCCTGTCTAAGAAAGTCTTGAGCTGTCCGCATACTGCGTAATAATAAATCGGCGTAGCAAATACGAGCACGTCGGCATTTTGGAATTTATCGTACAGACCGTTCATACCGTCTTTAAGAACGCATCCGTCATGAGATTGGCAATACATGCAACCGATGCAAAACTTCAAATCTACGTCGCGTACGGCTACGACCTCCGCCTCGTTGCCTGCGGATATTGCGCCGTCGGCAAACTTTCTCGCCAAGGTCTCGGAGTTACCGCCCTTTCTTGGCGAACTTGTAACTATAATTATCTTTTTCATGATATTCTCCTTTTGTATCTGCGTTGACGTTTTTATTATATCAATTATATAGTAATGACCTCAATATGTCAATGCGTAAAATCGCAATAAAATAATCTAAAACTTTTAACAATACTATGGCTTACTTCATATACTGTATTGAAACGTAATACCGCCTTTAATTGAATAATGCTACATATTTACTCTTAACAACTTAGGAGTTATATGTAGTATTTTTTACAAAAGGAGATTATTATGCCTTTCATTCAAAGATATTCCGACGTCAAAAAAGGCGGAGTTGTATTTACGGGCAACACGCTCGGATTGAGTAAAGCCAGCAACCAAAATGCTCCCGGCACGGAAGGTTCTATAGGCGCGTTTACCAGTCTGAATACCGCTTTGCAAGTTGGTACATTCCCGGCGGGTACTACTCTTAATTACACGCTTAACGGCTCGAGAGCTATACTCACTCTACCTGCCGGCTCTACCGTACTTTACGCGGAACTAATATGGGGCGGACTTTTCCGCTCATCTGTCAACAACATCTCTGCGCTAATAAATAACAGCGTCAACTTCACTACACCTCTCGGCGCCACTGCCGTAGCGCCCGACCCTGCCACGGCTCAGACTTTCAATATACCCGCAGGCGACATTACGGTGGGATTTTACGTGAGGTCTGCCAACGTAACACCGCTAGTGCAGTCAGCTCTTGGCGGTACGTATTCTCTCCAAGGCGTCCCCGCTCTTATAGAGGCCATTGACGATAGAACCGCCGACACCAACCATGCAGGTTGGACGCTTGCGGTAGCGTACGAGAACGCAAACGAAACACTGCGTAATATCACCGTATGGAGCGGAGGTACTGTGGTATCGCCAAATACGGGAAGCACTACGATAACCGTATCGAATTTCCTTACTCCCGACGTCTTGCCAATCACGGGTAAAATCTTCGTATCCGCGCAGGAAGGCGACGCAGTACTCACGGGAGACCAAATGATGTTCGGTCAAAGCGTAGCCGACCTTGAAAACCTTTCAGGCCCCAACAATCCCGAGGACAATTTCTTTGCCTCGCAAATCAACAACTCGAGCGGAACGCTCGATACGACGGGTACCTTCGGTAACCGTAACGCCAACGCGAGCGCAGGAACAAACACGTCGGCATGCCGTCAAGGTTGGGACATTACCGCCGTAGACGTGTCCGACAAACTAGTCGCAAGTCAAACTAGCGCAGTAATAAGATTTACCAGCGACGGAGACCTTTACGTCCCCAACGCCTTAGCATTGCAGGTCGATAGCAAAGGCGCAAACCTTACTGTGACGAAATCCGCCGACAAAACTTTCGCCGACGTAGGCGAAGAAATCACCTATACCCTTGCAATACAAAACACGGGAAGCGTAGACGCAACCAACGTAACTATAAACGATATGCTACCTGCGGAAACAACTTTAGTGCCAAACTCCGTGACTGTAGACGGCGTAGCGTACGCAGGCGCATTGCCTGTAGTCATTGCCACCATAGCTCCCAATCAGACGGTTACGGTGACATTCAAAGTTACTGTCAATTCTCTGCCTGCCGTCAATCCTATTTTCAACATTGCAAGAGCCGACTTTGAGTTCTTCCCATTTGCGGGCTACCCTGCTACGAGCTTTTCAAATTCCAATCCCGTAGCCGTGTATATCATATCCCGTCAAATGAGTATTGTAAAAAGCGTAGACAAAGCCTTTGCTATCCAAGGCGACGTCTTGACTTACACTTCGGTTATTAAAAACACGGGAAGCGTACCCGTCACCGACGTGATATTCAAAGACGAGATACCCGCGGGTACGACTTTCGTCGACGGCTCTGTGACAATAGACGGAGTGAGCTATCCGACTTACAATCCCGAGACGGGATTTTTCGTGGCGAACCTGACGCCACAGGCAAGCGCAACAGTAACCTTTCAGGTGAAAATAAACTAAGGAGAATTTAACAATGATAATACCAAACCAATCCAATATAGCGTTCAACTACGTTCTGCCTGACGGCGACACTCTTTCCGCCAATCTCGACAGTAACATTGTCAACACGGAAGTATTGACCTACTCTGTCCCCAAGGTGAAGAGCGGTGATAAGACCTTTTTGCAAGAGGGCGAAACGTCCGAGCATACCGTAGTAATCACCAACAATTCGCAGACGCAACTTTTCAATCTCTTATTCAAAGACGCGATGTCCAACGGCGCAACCTACGTCGCAGGAAGCGTAAAAGTAAACGGCGTAGCGCAACCAACTTACGACCCAATCGCAGGCTTTGCTTTGCCGGCGCTCAACCCTGCTCAGGCAGTTACCGTAGCGTATACGATACAGGCGAACAATCCAATGACGCAATCTCCAGTAACGAACCTAGCTACACTCAACTATACCGTAAACGACCCTATAAGAGGCAACGTAAACTTTGCCGAAAATACAAATACGGTATCAGTGCAAATTATATCCAACAGAATTACCAACGTCAAGAGTGTAGACAAGGCCTTTGCCGTAAAAGGCGATACGTTGCACTACACTTCGGTAATCAGCAACACAGGTACGCTTGCAAAGACCGACCTCGTATTCACAGACCCAATTCCTGCGGGAACGACCTTTACAGCGGGCAGTGTAAAGATCAACGGCGCAAGCTATCCTGCTTACAATCCGCAAACGGGATTCGACTTACCCGACCTTGCGGTAGGCGAAGCGGTGACGGTAGAATTTGACGTAACGGTGAACTGATATGAGAACTATAATCAATTTATCCAACGTAGTAGATAATTCAGGCGAGTTTCCGGTCATAACTTACAGCAACACCGTAACGACGCTTGTAACCGACCCGACGCCGATAATGCCCCGTATCGCGCCATGCTCTTCCTGTAACTCTTGGCAATGCCGTAGCGCTTGCCAAAGCTGTTGTAACTGCAATAACTGCTGTCGTTGCAACCAAAACAACTTCTAGTAGAAAAACCTAAATGACAGCAATACGGCAAACGCATTTGCGTTTGCCGTATCTTATATTACTTAGCTATACTTTGTCTTATCGCGTCGTTTATTCTCTCGCGCATTTGCAACTGCCATTCGTCGCTGTGCGGATATTCGGAGAAAGTAATAGGCGTATCGATTCCCTGCTCAAGAAGTTCTATCGTCTTTTCTCTGCCGATTAAACTTTCTAAAAGTTGCAACGCCATCATATCTTGGAATGCGTCGTAAAATACTTTTAGGCGCAAAGACAAAAGAGGCTTACCGTCCTGTCCGGGATAAACAACGTAAGAATCGCCAGACGGGAATTCCTTGCCTGCGTCGGTTTCCGTAAACGGGTCTACTCTCCTCTTGGAAAGTCTGGTGTACCAAAAATTATATCCCCATTGCAAAAAGCCTTTTATATCAAATTTATACATTTGACAGCCAAGTACTCTGTTGCGTTGAGATGGCATTGAGAAAAATCTATTGGACACTTTAACGGTCTGACCGCAACTATAGTACGTCCAAGGCTCTTTTACCTTGCCGAGAAATTCGTGTATGTGCGTAATACCGGTTATAGGATGCTCTAAAATGCCTTGCTCAAAGAATTTGATATTGCTTAGCGCATCCATAATTTTGAACTCGCCGAAATTCTCTTTGACAATGGCGCTAGTCTTACGGTAGTTACGCAATACCATTGGATAAGGCTCGTCGGACACGTGGAAGAATACCTTGTCGGCAATGCCTTTTTGCCTTAAATACTCCTTAAGTTTTGGAGCAAGAGCAGATAAGAAAGTCTTATATTTCCTGCCGGTTGCGGACGTATGCCAACCGAAAATTTTCTTTTCCTTGCCCTTTACAGTGGCGATTATCTTGGGACATCTCCATGCGCCCCATTGAGTAAAGAAATGCGCCATTTCAAAATACTCCACGCCTACTCTGTGACACATATCAATCCACTTGTCAAGATTGGAAAAATCAAAAGAATACTCTTTGTCCTTTACGCTCACGCCTATCAACTGAACGGTAGGTCGCTCTCCGCCTATTCTGGTGTCAAGCGGTGGAGTAAATATCGGCGTAAGCACGGCGTTCATTCCGTAATCATGCGCAGTCGTAAGATAATTCTCCACTATCTCCCAATACTTATCGGAAAATACGGGCGCGTTGTAGTACGTCGATAGACAATCGGTATGAAACCAATTTGTATACTTTAGCGTCTGCTTTGGCAAATCGCAATCAATGACGTCAAAGGTCAACTCGACTTTTTCGTCAACTCCATCGCCTTTGAATGATACCTCAACCTTTTGCTCTCCGCTAGGCAACTCTCCCTTTGGCTCGGTTGAAACCCAAAGACTGCTCCACGCATTCGCCTTTAGACTTATCTCGCCCTCAAGCGGTCTAAGCAGTTCGGGAAACATACCCGGCTCTTTTCTCAACGTATAATCATCCTGATTCTTGCCAAGTGGTAAGCCTGCGTAAATCTCTTCGACGACGTACGCCTTGAGCATATCGCCCATTGCGGAATTTATCTCAACCGACAACTTGCAATCAACGTCGCTCATCAACGCAATTTGCATACTCGACTTTTCGTTGCGGAAAATACTAACTCTGTCAAAGGACTTTGCTTTCGGCTCTTCGTCTGAAAATACTTTGACAAGACTGCTTAACGGTTTAACTTTTAACATAATTCTCCCCCTATTTAATCGGTTAACACCCGAACGAATAAATTATATCATACAATTAAATATAAATCAATATTAATCTTCAATTTCTCTCAATATTGCGGTATCTTTTATTGCATCGTCATTTGCAAGCACGATTGCTTTGCTTATAATATCTGCCGTCATTGGGTCTTCGTCTACAAAATCGAGAAGAATCGGCTTATCTACGCTATACACGGTATCAAGCGCAAGATTGCCCTTGCCTTCCTTGAACACAAGTCCCGTGCGGATATTGACGACGTAAGTCCCCAACTTGCCTTGAACCTTGATATTGTCCTTCAAGAACGATACGTTGTTAAGTCCAAGTATAGCTACGATAGATTTGAGTACTTCGTGGCGCATCTCCACCGTAGACATAGCCAAATCAAAGTCGTAAATAACTTTGGAACTTATAGATACCATCAAATCCACGTCGCGCAGAGTTTCTGAGAAAGTTATGTCGTCCACGTCCTTTATCGGAATAATTTCACCGCTCTTGCGCTTCAAGAAAAATATTCCGTGGAGTTCTCTATTGACGTTGGTATAGTCTGCTGTATAGAACAAATCGAACTCCCTAAAGATTGCCGAAACAATGTCGCTACGATAATATATCTTTCTAAGTCCTATCTCTTCGCACACTCCCCAGCCCTTGCCTTTAAGCGCTGATACGCATTTCTTAAGGTCTACTTCAAATCCCCTAAAACGCAACACTTCGTCTTGTTGAAGTTCCAATTCCGTCTTGGTATAAATTTCCCTCATGACTTGCTTGAAAGGCTGACGTATATTATGCCTTGCCACATACTCTATTGCGTCTTGCAAAAGTCCCAACTTCTTTAATTCTACAGGGTGAGCAACGTAGATGTCGTTCGCCTCGATAAGTGTGCCGTCAATACTCTTAAGTTCTTGGTCGAATACGCATAGTTTACCGTCCGCAACAAATATCAATTTGTCAAGCGCGGTAGCCATAATACGTTCTTTGCGCATTCGCTTCAACTGCTCAAGCGTAAACGCAACGCGGTTATTCATAGTATTTTCCAAGCTTGCGATAACACGGCGGAACTTTTGATTAAGCCTCTTTATCTCTTCGCGCATGGTTACGACAGCTTGGGCTTTGCCGTACTTGCTAGGTATTGAAGTAAGCGTTTTGCCGTTCTTTTGGACGCTATACGATACTTTGAATTTACTCTCGTCAATATAAGGCGTGATAGCGATATCGTCCAGAGTAAACGTCTTGAAAATATCGCTTGGGTTTTCCGCTTCCATTTCAAAAATAAATATATCGGAGCTTGCGTACCCTGCGACGCGCGCAAGATTTTCCATGGCAATATCCACTGTTCTGCGCTCGCTCAACTGACGTTGCGCTCCGAACTGTTTTCCGCTTCTTATAAACTCCGCAAGTACATTATATCTCGTAAACAAATCTTCTCTGTTCTCTATAGGAATAAGGCTGTAGATAAGACAGTAGTCTTTATTGCGAGTACCGCTCATTTTCTCCAAACACTCGGCTTTATCGATGCGCCCGTTTAGCGCGTCAAAAAACCTCTGAGCGCGCTTATGCAAACCGCCTATAGTGACGTACTTAGCATTGTCGTACACGCGCGAAAGCATATCTTTAGGCACTTTATCCACCATTTCTTGATACCACTTACAGTCGAAAGCTCCGTCCTTAAAATCGGGATAGCTTATATCGGAAAACTCCTTTATCTGCTCAATGCGTTTTTCCTGTCTGCTTTCTTCGAGATTTTCATTGAGGTGCGCGATAAACCAAAATACTGCAATCTTGAGGTTGGGTACGCCTAAATACTTCGCCGTATAGTCCACAAATTCCGGATTGAAGAGCGTAGCTTTAATAAGTTCGTCGTCGGTAATCTTATACTCTTTGACAAGTTGAGTAAACTTGTCGTAGTCATCGCCCTCTGCTTTCACGCAATACTTGAGAACATAAGAAAATACGTTGTCTTTCTTAGTTCCGAACGGCGAGCGTACCCAAGTAATGCCTCTAAGCGCAACTATGGCTTTGCAGAACTTCTCCACTCCGTAGAATCTCTCGGCGCGCGCCAAAAGATGGCTATACTGCGTTTCCAGACTTCCGCGACTAAACTCCGCTTCCAATGCGCTGTCAACGAAGTCAAGAAGCAAAGTCTTGAACTTTTGGTACTTGTAGTCGGGACGCATTATGCACTCGGTAGAAGACGGCATAACTAAAGAGCCGATATATTGGCTTTTGAGAATAAAGTAGCGCGCGAGTTCTTGCGAAATCAGATTGTACTCGTAAGCCTTTGCCGTCAAATTTATATCGGGAGCATAATCGGGTACTGCGTCTATCATCACGCACGCAAATCGCAAAGCCTTGTTAATAGTTTCGATATCGTCGGTTTGCTTTATTAATAGTCTGCTGAATTGAGCGGGATACCAATACGACTTTTTGTATTTGTCAAGTGCGCCCTTGTTTGCAAAGGCGGACATAAGCGCAAGAAATTGTTGCTCGCCCAGCAAATCGCTGACAATCGAGTTCTTGAAATTATAAATTATGTTGTACTCGTTGGTGCAATACCAATACCCCTTTATAAGCGATAAAACGTAGTCGAAATTCTTTTCAGCCTCTTTTAACGACTTGCCGTCGTAAACACCGCAATACAAATTCTTGGCGTCTTTTTCTATGCAGTGTATAATCACAACTACTCCTGCAATCTCGTCTTTAGTAAGATTACTCTCTATCAGCGCTTTTATCTCAAGTCCCAAGGGGTATGCTTCCCAGTCCCTAGAGCCTACTTCCGTGTCCTTTAGCCTTTCAAAGTTAGAGCCGAACTGCTTGAGTCCCTCGCTCAAACCCGACGCGTATTCATAGTCTTTATTTGCTTGAATAAAATCGCCTAAGGCTTCAAAGAACGCTTTCAATCGCTTGTACTCAATGATTTGCAATGGCTTGACGTCAATCTTTTGATTGGCTATACTTTTGATTTCGCCGTCGGGTCTTTCGACAATAAATACGCTCTCGTTTCCGAAGTATGAGTACTCGTCCTTCTTTTTCAATTTCTTGTCGTCTACCTTACCTCGACTTTTTTTCATTTCTTCGCCTACGGCTACCTTATAATCCTCTTTGCAAGATAATAGATACTGCTCGATTTTGTCGCTGTCTTTTGACTTGAGATACATCTTGACAATCTTAGATTTGACACTTTCTTTTTTGGATTTCAGATAGTCAGATACGCTTACAGCTTCGTCGTAATTCAACTTTACATTTTGTTTGTCAAAATACTTTTGCGCAGTATAGTTGTCCGTCTTTAAGAACTTTATCGCGCATTGCCTAGTATCAAGCGTAGTCCTTTCCTTTACAGTACACAAATAATACGCTTGCGCTTCTTCTTTCAAAGTATCGTATATTCCGTCAAGTCGCTTGACGTACCTATCGTCATTTACCTGTATCGCTATATCGCCGAGTGTGGATATCATCATCGCCTTTGACAAATCTCTTGCGAACGTCACGTCGTCGTCAACCTTGAAATGGTAGTTGAGCTTGTCCATAGAATTGAGTATGTCAAAAAGTCTTTCGAATACAATGGGTATATCGTCGGGACGTATTTGGTCGCCGTGTATCTTATTGACGAATATACTCAAGTCGTCTATCTTCAACTTGCTTGAGTATACGTATCTTGCGTATTCGCCGTTGAGCAAGCGCGCGGGAAGCAAATAGAATAACGCCCACCTTGTCTTATCTGTGGCGCGCTCAAACGCGTCGATTGCAAAGTCGCGAAATTTATCTTTATATACCCTTTTGCATGCGCTGATAAAATGATACGCTTGCTTAAAATTTGCGTTGAGATATTTCTCCCAACGATTGTCAACTACGTCGCGAAGTACCGCCACAAGTTCTTTTGGCGCAAGACATACGCTATAATCCCCTATCATAACGCAAGCGTCGTTCATCGCCTTAAAGCGATAATAGTTGTTGCTCTCGATTTCGTCAAGACAGCGCGCCAACATCTTTTCGTCGGACGATTTCAAGATCTCTTGGAATACGCGTACGCGAATACTGTCTTCCAACCCGGACGAAACTATATACCGTGTCAACGCTTGAGAAAATACGTCGCTGTCAACGGAGCAAATCAGCGGTAGAAAGTAAAATAGATACTTGGGATTTTTGTCGACAAATTCAATCAACTTCTTATCGCCGTCTTTAAGTTTCAACAATCCGTCTTTGAAAATATCCGTTGAATTCAAACTGAAGAAGAATATCGATTCGTCCAAATTGCCCCCGACAGAGGCAAAGTTGACTACGCTGGTGAAATCGTCGGGATCGATTATAGAGTGCTGCAAACACGCGTAGAGCAAAAAGTTATCTTTTCCCACTACGTAGTGAATTCCGTCGTCGCAAGTGCCGAAGTATCTATACTCATCCTTGAACCTATCGAAATAGTCGGGAATTACTGAGCGAAAAGCCTCCTCGTGTTCCTGCAGAAATTTAACGGTGCACAAATCGCAATCATTCTTGAGCATAACAGCCCGCGCCTTCGCGTCCTTTACTTCGCCGATTACTTTAAGAAACTTTTCGTTGGTTATCTTCTCTACCATATAATACCCCTCACGTATTTAAGTTTGACGAGCATAATCTCGTCGCCGTCGCAAAGATTGAGTTTTTCGTCCAAATCAGCGTACTTGATATTCTGCGTAGCGTTGACAATATAAAAACACCCGTCGGAGAAATCGTCCAAAGCTACCTGTACGCAATCTTCCAACTTGTCCTCAATGGGACGAGCCTTGTAGTTTCGCTCAACCATTTCGCTTAAAAACTCACGTACTGTCACAGCGTGAGTCAGGTACTCTTTTCTCTCAATGGGAGTTTTAAGACTAGATATTGATTTCCGCAGAATATGAATTTTCATTTTCCCACCTTATATAAAGTCAACGTCAATTTGGAATGGAATAACGTTATTGCAAGACACTCCTTAAACATAATTAAGCGTCCTACTCTGCCGTTGCCGTCTTGGAAAGGATGAATTTTTTCAAAATATTTATAAAAGTCAATATTTTCTCCAAAATATTATTGATAATATTATATACCGTTATCGGCAAAAAATCAATAGTATCACACTATGATTTTTGCCGATAGAATTTTTAATTAGACTTCAACTTTTCGGCAAGCATTTCGTCAAATAGACAATTACGGTATTCTTTGTAAAATTCGTTTATTGAGTCCTCTATCCTATCGCATAGGTCGGAAAGCATATTGTCTTCCGTCTTTTTATAAGGTATTGCCTTGAATTCAAAGTTAAGTTCAGTCTTGGGCATAGATTTTACGATTTGTAATAATACGTCCTCTAAAAGGTCCGCATATTCCTTTTTCTCCTCTCCTGCTTTGCGGTATTCGTTGATTACCAAGTTGCCAAGATAGATACACTGCACCAACTGCTTGTAATTTTCTTGTTTGATTTGTAGTTCCATAAATTTATACTCCTTATGTAATTTAATTTTTTTTCATTGTGTTTTTATGAGTTTCAATGGATATACTCGGTATAAGGAATAATTACTTTCCTATTGTTCCGAACTATAACAATTTACTCTTGAATACTATATCGATATTATATTCATTTTATTAATGTATTTATTATAGCATACAAAAGATAAGTAAATCGATATCTATATCATACGAATTTTGTCGAAAAAGAAGAAAAAAGGAAGAAAAATGTCGAAATCACCTGAAAATAGTCAATATAAAACATCTACAGCCTTTTCAAAACGTATTAAACATCTTATTTATGAAAACGAATGTGATTCAAATACGGATTTAGCAAAACTCATTGGCGTAGGACCTATTATAATATCTAATGCTGTAAATTATGGAATTATACCAAGCACAAGAACTCTTATTAAGATAGCCAACAAATTTGATTTGTCGTTAAAGTATCTTTTAGGAATTGATAACATAAATAATTTTATTCCATCTGCAAATCCATCTAATTTTCCAACTCGCATTGCTCAACTTACTGAAGAAAATAATTTGAATTATGGCAAAGTTGCATCACAAACGAGTTTTACTAGAATGTATATTTATCAATGGAATAAAAAATGTACTATACCGTCTTTAGACTATCTATTTGAAATTGCAGATTATTTTAAGGTTTCGCCCGATTATCTACTAGGCAGAACTGATTATAGAAATTAAGCGGTTGAGATTTCTCCATTCCGCTTCGCTACAGTCGAAATGACATAGGGGGTGTTATTATCACTATTAAATTTGTCATTTCGAGCGCAGTCGAGAAATCTCTACCGATTTTTTATACAAGGAGGAAAAATGTCGAAATCACCTGAAAATAGCCAATATAGAATGTCAGAAAATTTCTCTAAACGAATTAAACACCTAATTTATGACAATGAATGTCAGTCAAATGTAGAATTTGCAAAACTTTTAGGTGTCAGCGAGCCAATAATTTCAAAGGCTGTAACATTCGGTATATATCCTAGTCTAAGAACTTTAATAAAAATTGCCGATAAATTAGATATTTCGATAAAGTACCTTATGGGTATTGAGGATAATAATGAATTTATAATGTCGACAAATCCTACAACCTTTCATACCCGACTTGCCGAATTAACAACAGAACATAAGACAAAGTTTGCCCGTGTTGCTTCTAAAACCAGTTTTCAAAGAACTTATATTTATCAATGGAATAAAATAGGTACTCTGCCCTCTATAGATTATTTATTTGAAATTGCAGATTATTTTAAGGTTTCGCCTGATTATCTACTGGGCAGAACTGATTATAGAAATTAAGCGGTTGAGATTTCTCCACTTCGGTCGAAATGACATTTCATTACTTCTTCCCTATTCACTTTTACTTGTTACTTTCCAAAATCGACAAATTTTTAGTGAAGAGTGAAAAGTGAAGAGGTAATAGGTAAATCGACAAATCTCTGGCGTAATTTGTCGATTTTGGAGCTACTGGCCAGATTCGTAAGGAGCGTAGCGACGGCATAGCGAGTTTACGAGCGTCACTGTTCGGACTGTCTGAGCCTGTTTTAAGTCAAAGAAAAGCGAGCGTCATTTGGAGCATAAAAATAGAAGGGCGATAACCCTTCTATTTTTATGCTCCTCTTTAGCGAGCCTTTTCTGTTGGAGCTACTGGCCAGATTCGAACTGGCGACCTGTTCATTACGAGTGAACTGCTCTACCTGCTGAGCCACAGTAGCGAATTGCGACGCAAGTCGCATATTTATTAAATTTAAGCCCTCTTATTATACTACCCATTTTTTTATATGTCAACGACTTAAATGGGAAATTTTCTAAAAGTCTGCATTACCTGTCGTACGGGCGAAAGGTATTACGTCCCTGATATTTTGCATACCTGTGAGGTACATAATCAATCTTTCAAAGCCCAGTCCGTAACCTGCGTGCTTTACGCCGCCAAAGCGTCTTAAGTCGAGATACCACCAATAGTCCTCTTCTCTAAGACCAAGTTCTTTGATACGCTCGATAAGCAAATCAAGACGCTCTTCTCTTTGGCTTCCGCCTATTATTTCGCCTACGCCCGGGACAAGCAAATCGACTGCCGCGACGGTCTTACCGTCGTCGTTAAGGCGCATATAGAACGCCTTGATTTCCTTTGGATAGTCGGTGACGAATACAGGCTTGTTGAATATCTTTTCCGTGAGGTATCTCTCGTGCTCGGTCTGCAAATCCGCTCCCCAATATACAGGGAATTGGAATTCGTCCTTATGCTGTTCAAGCAATTTAATTGCCTCGGTATAAGTGACTGTAGCAAAGTCGCTGTCAACTATGCCTTGCAATCTCTCGATAAGACCTTTGTCCATAAAGTTGTTGAAGAATGCCATTTCTTCAGGGCACTTCTCCAGTACGTCTTTAATTACGTATTTGACCATATCTCTTGCCAAGTTCATATCGTCTTTTAGGTCGGCAAAGGCAATCTCCGGCTCTATCATCCAAAATTCCGACGCATGGCGATTGGTATAACTCTTCTCCGCTCTAAAGGTAGGTCCAAAGGTATATACGTTCTTGAAAGCCAAAGCAAAGCACTCTGCGTTGAGCTGTCCGCTTACGGTCAAGCCAGCCGACTTGCCGAAAAAGTCCTTGGAATAATCTATCTCGCCCGTCTTAGTCTTTGGCGGATTGCTGAGGTCCAAAGTAGTGACTTTGAACATCTCTCCCGCGCCCTCGCAATCGCTGGTAGTGATAAGAGGTGTATTGACGTAAACAAAGTTGCGTGAAGCAAAAAACGCGTGTATGGCTTGCGCCGCAACCGACCTGACTCTAAATACCGCTTGGAAAGTATTGGCTCTTGGTCTTAGGTGCGCTATCTCACGAAGATACTCCATGGTATGTCTTTTCTTTTGCAAAGGATACGTCGGCGTAGACGTAGCCTCAATCTCTATACTTGTGGCTTGAATTTCAAAAGGCTGTTTCATTTGAGGCGTAAGCACGACTTTGCCTACTACGCTCAACCCTGCGCCTACGTTCTGCGAAATGACGCTCTTGTAATTTTCCAGTTTGCTTTCGTCTGCAATAATCTGCGTTGACTTGAAATAAGTTCCGTCATTGAGTTCGATAAAAGCAAAGCTCTTGCTATCTCTTATCGTCCTTACCCAACCGCAAACGCTGACTTCTTGGTCTGCGTACTTCTCAAAATTTTGCGCTAATTCTTTTAATGAAAGTTTTGCCATAAAAAACCTGCCTAACTATATATTTCATAATCAATATATTATAATATAACACAATATGCTAAAAAATACAAATACTTTTTAGCAATAGGTTGAGATTTCTCCACTTCGGTCGAAATGACATGAATTAGACTTATACGCTAGTAAAAGTATGTTTTGTACACGGAGATTGTCCGTAAAATTTTTTTAATTAGGTATTGATTTTACTTAAAATGTATAGTATAATAAATGTACACAAACGGGTAGCACATTGTACCGCACTCTTGAAAAGGGAATCCGGAGTTGAAAGTCGGCTGGCGTGCCTTACCGCTTAAACGGTTCTTAAGGATTACAAAAGACTTGCACAGGATACCCACCTGCTACAAAGCGGGTTCAGATTGGCGCTCGTCTGTGTACCATTAAAAAGTCCACGCTATTAGCGTGGACTTTCGTATATATTTTCAGTCGTTCGTCTGTCGCCTATGTATAGGCGCGCTTGCCATAGCGTATAGATAGACGCTCCTCTCGGTCTCTTACGCGAGGTCTTACGCTTGACGTTAGACAATGTCTAAAGCTAAGTATTATTTACTTTCTTCCGTCTCTTGGGCTTCTTCAGTCGAAGTATCCTCTGTCGGCGCGTCAACGCTTCCCGTCGGCGGGTCGCTCTTCTTTACTATTCCCGCAACTGCCAGTATACCCAAAAATCCCATTACCGTTTCTTGAATATACGGCAAGTCGAATTTGAGGGATAGGCTCTGCAGTACCACCATAACGGCGCTGACGATAGATACCCAAAATTCATAGCTTTTAAGTTTTTCTTTCATGCGCTCTCCTTTACGGCTTCGGGAGTTGTTTCGACAGTTAATTCGGCTTTTTTGCCGACGGCTTTCTTTTTCTCTGACTTACCGTCTTTGACGATACTCTCCATACACTCCTTTACCGCATTACTCATCTGCTCTATATCCTCGTCGATTTCCTTTATCTCCTCGTCAATATCTTTGACATATTCGAGGTCTTTTGCGAGAGAAGATATCGTATTTTGATATTTCGTCTCTCGAGCTCTGCTGTCCTTTAGTTCATATATCAACAATACGCAAAATAGCAACGCCCATAAGCCGTCGCCTATAGCAAGTTCTAAAATTCTATCCCACATATCAACCTTTTGACCTGGAAATATCGGTTACCAACTTGCCGTAGTACGTACCGAGATAATCCTCGAGTTTTTTATTTTCTTGCAACATTTTCAATGCTACGTCTTGCGGAAGCGAAGTGTAGTACTCATAAGCTAAGTCGTAGCGCTGTTTGTAATTTTCCTTTTTCTCCCCCGCATACCCGTATTTGTTTTCAAGATTATTTATCTCGAGCTGGTCTTTGATTCTTTGCGCAAGTTGCGCCTCGATAGCCTTGGCTCTGTCTTGAATATATTTGACTTCCTTTTCTTTTAGCGTATTGTTGTATTTGTCTATACTTTCGATTTCTTTGGCGCGTTTGTCAATCAAGCGCTGGATTTCCGTATCGAGTTTGCTCGCATAGGATATGTCAAGCTGTTGTAGCGCGGTATTTGCTTCGCCTTGCAGTTTTGCAATCTCGCCGTCGAGTTTGCTCAAATCTATATTGCGCTTATTCGCCAACTCGCCCGTTTCCCAAGCTCTGGCTTGCTCGTTGGCATCCGTCTGTCCCTTCTTGATAGAAGAGCGGTACAGCCCCTTTTTGACGAGTTCTTGCATGAGCGCTTTTTGGAATTCGTCGTAATCCTTATCGACTTGCGCTTGCTTTTGGTCGTAATCGGCGTTGGTTTCGTCTTTTTTATTCTCAACTACTGCCGTCTTGACGTCATAGCTGTCGTTGACCTTTTGCTTTTCGTCATTTAGCAAGCCGTCGTACTTTTCTTTGGTATTTTGTCTTATTGTATCTTCGTCGTCACCCTCATATTTGAGGTACTCGAAAGTCTGTTCTTCAGGCAACAAATCCGACAGATCTTCATACCCATTACCGGGGTCATACGCCCCGCTGTTTTTATATTCTTCGTCAAGTTGTCCCAGCTTGTCCAGCAATTCGTTTTCGCCGTCAACATACGGTGAAGTATCCACGTCGTCCGCTACTTTTTTGCCTGTAAAAAACGCCTTGACCTTATTTGTAAAATCACTCCAAGTCATAATTTCTCCTTGTATATATATCTAGTTTTCAAGTATAGTCGCTCCCGATATACTTCCCTTTATGCGCGCTCTTCCCGACGATAAATTCCGTGCGATTATCTCCACTGTCCGCCAGCCTTTCGATAGCGATATCGGAGCTATTGTTATAGTTCCCTCTCGCTCGTCCACAACTTCTCCGTCTACTCTTATTTGACAACTCGGTCGTTCGCCGTCCGCGGGGAAAGCCAATATTTCGAGTTCGGCATTCCCACCCTGAGAATATAGCCTTATTGACAGTTGGCTTTCGCCGTCAACTGCCGTCAAAACAAAATAGCAATTCTCCGACGAAGCCGAGATATGTCTGTCTAAATTCTCGCTCACTTCTTCAATCATAACTTCCATTCTCTTAATATTCATATTTTCTCCTTCAAGAGTTCTTTAAGAGCTCTATTTCAAAAAGTCGATTTCCAGTATCGGCGGACGTATATTTTCGTCCACGTTGTCCGAGCGAATATAAAATACGAACTTATCGGACTTGACGTATATGCTTTGGCGATTCTCCAACGGCGAAAGAACATATTCTCTTCTCTCACCGTTGGCAAGTATTCCGAGCACGTATTGACTATCCGCGCTGTACTCTACTCCGCGAACTACTTTCAGCCTGGCGGGTCTGTCGAAATCTATCTCGGGGCTTTGCCAATACTTTTGATACGGCTCTCCCAAATAAAGTCCGCTTTCGTCGAGTTGAACGGGTGAAGAACAATCCTTGGACAATCCTATTATCTTGCCCTCGCCGTAAGCTCCGACAGTCTTGATATCAAAGAGAGATATACCTCTCATAAAGTCCACCGATTTGTCAGTCAAGTCAAAGAGCATGACAACATTGTTTTCCTGCTCTTTAGAAAAAATTCCATAATCGCAATCTATGACGTTGGTAAACGACAAGATGTATTTGTGATGAGCATAGCACGCCGAAACGTCCTTGAATCCGCCTTGCAACAAATCGTTGGTCTTTACTGAATATCTATTGACGTCGTATCCGTCGAAGAGATATATTCCGTCCTCGCTTGCAAAAGCCACGTACTCACCGCATTGCGTAATCGAGTTCGCAAATATTCTTCCGCTAGAGGCGTACACTTTCTTCATAGTGAATTGGGTCTGGTCAGCGTAAGCAGTCAATCTGTAAATACCGAATTCGCAAAAGACGTAGAGATAATTGTCAAAACTCTTAATAGCGTTGACGTTGCCGAGCGAGCCGTCGAAGTCTATGTAACCCCCCTCGTCCAGCGACACGTTCCAGTTGAAAGGATCGAAGTCGTCGCTAAACCAAAGGCTGTTGCGAACGTCCTCCACGACGGCGTAAATTCTCTCGTAGTGCGCGCACATATCAAGCACTTTCACGCCGTCTTTTATTTCGACAAGTTGCTCGCCAGACAAAGCCTTAAGTCCGCTCTCTCCCGACAGCAACAGCAAATCGGCGTCGCCGTAAAGATAATTGACGCCCACGTCAAAGATACCCTCGCCGTCGATATGCACCCATTCCCTATCGCCTGCCGTCAAGTATTCCAAGCCCTTTTGATGCGAGATTATCAGCCTACTTTTAAGTCTGCCGTCCCTTTCTGTCTTTGTGATAAAGAGTTTGACTTCGCCCAAGCCGTCGGGAATAGGCGGAATCACTTCTCCGTCGAACTCCAAAGCGCTTATGCCGTAAGGCGTTACCAATCGCGAATTTTTGAATTTGTAATTATAGACGCAATCAACGTAGTCGCAGGGCAAATTGCGAGATAATTTGGTTTCGTCATACCCCTTAAAGTTGGAAAGTACAACTCTTTTCCGCTCGGGTTTTGCGAGCGCGTAATCTTTGTCGTAAAACATATCAATACCACCTTCTGGGTTTGATTTTTATCTCCCCTTTCTTTCTCACGGCAGTGCGCATATCCTGCTTGAATCTGTCGGAGTACGTAACCGATTGCTCGTACATACCCGAAATGAGGCTGTACTCTGCGCATATACCGAGCGCAAGCGTCTTGGCGGAAACGAGCGGAGGCAGAGGACACTCTTCTTCGATATCAATATCAAGCGGTATATAACTGTATACTATCCTTGCTCTTTTTACGCCGTCGTTGACTACTCTGCAATAAGTCGGCGTATGATAAAAGTCAGACGTCAATCCGCTGTCTAAATCCTCGACTTTGCGCATCTCCAGCAACTTGTGTGTCAGTCCTTCGTAATTTATCTTGCCGTCTTTAACTTCGACTTCCTCTTCTCCAATCAATGGGAGATACTCGCCTGTTATTTCTTTTATTACGAGATTGGCGCAATTAACCAAGAGTTTGAGTTTGGGGTGTTGAGCCGTCTGCGTATTTATGTTGGCGTCCTCGTCGCCGAGATACGTCAAACAAATTTGTATGGCTTCTTTAAGTTGCATATATCTCCTTATTTGAACCTATGCTAAAGTTACTAATCATAGATTCTAAATTCTTAAATTTCCTATAGCATTGTTAATTATCTCGTCTTGACGCTGTTTTTCAAGTCGAGCGTTGTGAGCGTCGATTTCGGCAAGAATAGCGTCCTTGTTTTTGACGCGACTTTGCATTGCGAAATCAAGCGCTCTTTTGTCAAGAGATGAATATGGAAAGACCGCTTGAAACGTAGGCGTCTTTGACGAGTTGTGCAACTCATATCTGCAAGTTCCCCTATTGAAATAGATTTTGTAATTTTCGTCTATGCTCTTTATCCTTGAAGATATATCAAAAAGGTCGTCCTTAATCTCAATCAGTCTTTCCATACTTTTACCTCTTACCTCTTCACTCTTACCTCTTAACTCTTAACTCTTACTCCACAGTAATACCCGAGAGCTTAGCCTGTCCGATAGGTTTGTCGCAAATCATGTCGGCATACTTGACAAGCGTTGCGCCGTAGGTTGCGCTACCTGCTTTTTGCTTGATTACTTTGCCGTTGTCGCCCTCAAGCCATCTCCAATCGCAAAGTTGGTGCAACTTAAAGTCACCGCTGTTGAGCAAGTACATAGTTCCGCTCTCTATGAATCTGTCCGCGGTGAGCGGTATCCCGTTGTAAGACAAAGCCTTAAAACCGCCGTCAAGATTCATATAGTCTACGTTGGTTCTCGTCAATGCGAGATAGTCAAGATAAGCTCTTCTTACGTCGTAAGAACATACGATAAAATCGATTTGCGAGCCTGCAACTTCGTCAATGTAGTCGATTGCGCTCTGAATCTTTGCAGTGTTGATACTGCCTACGTTTTCGTATTGCTTAGGCTTGAGCCAGCTTCTGCCCTCTCTTGACAAGCCGTACAAATCTCTGTCCGAAAAGATTGCGCCAAGACCTGTCAACTCGTTTTCTCTAGAGCCTTGAACGGTGACAATATCGCCGTCTGCTACTGTAGTAGATACGTTTGCAGACACTGTTATAGAATTGTTTACTCTATCTACGCTGACGATTCTCACGCCCTTAAGGTCTGGGTATACCGTACCCGATTGAGAATAGACGTCAACTACCATACCCTCCATAACGTTGCGTACGCTATCGAGAACAATTACGTTACCGTTATTTGCCTTGCAGGTTGCAAGACTACCGCTACCGTCGCCGTACAACATTCTGCCGAGATTGAATTTAGATGCTTTGAGCAAACCTTCCATCTCCGCGTTGAGAAGATTTACGAACGCTCCTGTATTTGACTGAGATGCTCTGATAGCTTTGTCGGAAAGCTCTATCGTGCCGTAAAGGTTCTTGAGTTCCAACTTGAATCTGTCGTAGTTGTTGGAAGCCGGAGTGGGAAGCTCTCCCGTTTCCGTACCCGCTCCGATACCGCCGTTGATTCCGTAAGGTACGAGTTTGATTATCTCCTTACCCCATACGTCGCTCGTCGTCTGCTCTATCTTTGCAAGAAGCGGATTAACGCCCACGTTAAGTTGATCTGCTACCACGTTTAAGTACACGCTTTTAAGCGCTTTTTCTGCTGTTTCTAACGTTACCATTATTATGTTATATCCTCCTGTTGTTGAACATAGCCTTGAATACACTGCCCGCCTCGGCTATGCTCGTCGGTCTTGAAGGCGGTGTGAGTGTGATTTGTCCCCTCGAAGAAATCGACTTAGGGGGAAGATTGCGTTGCAAACTCTCGAGATACTCTTCGATAATTCTGTCTTTTACTTCTTGATTGCCAAAGACGTATTTTTGCAAAAAGTCCTCGTCGCTTGCAATTTTTTCGGGAGCTACGTACGCTTTGGCAAGCGCTGTCGCCAATGCTTTTTCCAAGCAATTTTCATCTTGCGATAGCTCCTTGCTATCGGCTATGATTTCGCCGATTTGCGAAGAAAAGTCCTTGGCTATCGGATAGACTTGCAAAAACTCCTGCACTTTAGTCTTCCAACCGACTTGCTCGAATACGGGGATACTTTCCTTCTCGGGAGCGTCGTTTATATCCTCCCCTTTTGCCCCGTCGCAAGCGCCATTGTCGGCGGACTTTTCCTCCTTTGGTTCTTCTTCCCCCTGAAGTTCTTGGGGTATATTCTCAAGCTCTTTAGCGTCTGCTTCCAAGCCGTTGAGATCAGTTTGTCGGTATGATTGCGTTTCCATTTTGTCCTCCCTCGTCCGGCGATTGCGCCATATCGATAGTTTTCATCATCTTGTGCTGTTTGATATGTTCGTCTATTATGCTCGCAAGGTTTTCGTCCTTTTCTTCAAGCAAGCGCTTGAGGTGTTCGTCGATATGCAAGTCGTGGTCGTCATACTCCGCTACTTGAACGTCCTCTTTGCCAAAGTCAAGGTTTTCTTTCATGGCCTTTTTGCGATGGCTTTCGTCGATATCTCTGCTTGACTCCCAGTTGCCGAAGCCCAAAATCTCAAGAATCTTGAGTTTATTTCTCGAAGATATTGCTCCGCTTTCGTCGTTGAAAATACCCATTTTCACAAGTTCGATGACCATATTTCTCTTGTTTTCCAAAGTATCGGTGAGTTCGTTTTCATTGTCGAATACAAGGTCGTCGCTTTGTAAGTCGCTCGCCGTGAAATAAGCAAGCTCCACTTCTCCGTTGTCGCCCGAAAATCTCTTCATACGCTTGCTCTGACAAAACTGTTTATACAGTCTTAGCATTTGCTCGCATATTCTCTTGATACCCATTCTCAAAGACGTCGTAGCTATAGACAATCGCGTGTCGTCCTGCTCGACAAGCAAACCTATTGCCTTACCCGACATTTGATTGAATACGTTGGAATACTTACTCAATTCGCTTACGCCGGATATTGTGGTAAACTCCGAAAGTATTCTCTCCTCTTCGTATTGGAAGTCTACCGGAACTCTTCCGCTCTCCAAGAGCTTTGGTGGCGTAGAGCCTTGACGGTATATCAAAACTTTGCCGGGAGAGAGACCCTCTTCCTCAAGATTGTCCGTATCGACAGACCCGTCCTCTATGCTGAGTACGCCCATCGACAGTCTGTTGATAAATTCGTGTTTGCGATTTTTGACTGCGTTGTACGCTCTTTGCAGTGGGATAAGTCTTTCTATTATGCTACTGCCGTAAAAACATCCTAACTTATCAAGACAGATTATCCTTGTGAATGGATAGCCTCGACTTTCGTTGACGCCGTTGATATATGGCAAATCGCCGTGGTACAGCAGTTTGTCGCCTGCTACTATACTCAACTCTCCGTTAGGCTTGTCCGCCGTAGGTCGGGAGTACCTCTCTATCACAACGCACATATCGTGCGCCACGCCGTTGAGCGTATTGAAAGAATTGTCGTATACTATACCGCTTTGAGCCGAATCGAGCGAAAATACGTTGACGTCCTCGCCGTTGACTTCTACGCCCCAAATGTCCTTGATTTCATCTACATGATACGCTTTGGCGTGTATGATACTCATACAGTCGTCAATGTTGGATGTGCCTATATTGTCGGGGAAAATCTCGTACGGCGGAACAACGGATATATCCACGTCGCCCTCGCGCACCTCGCCCTTCTTGCTTTGTCCGATAACTCTTCCCTTTTCGCCTGCCCATACCGTCTTGAAGAAGCAACTGCCCGTAACTTCGCTCCAACTGCTCGCTTCATTGAGCAAGCGCGGTAAGTCGTTTTCTTCGCACAGCGCCTTGACTATTTGCGTAGATAATTTTGCCGTCTGCACGTCGCTATCGTCGCTACTGAAAGGACGTACGCTGATTCCGCACTTTAGACGGTTGAGTTTGGACAGCCTCGTTTCGACAATAGACGCGATATGATTATATACTTCTCTCTCTTGCCAATAGTATTGCTTGCCGTACTGCTCTACGTCGCCCACGGGAGTTATCTCGGCGTATTGATTACCGCTGAAAAAATTCATATTAAGACGCCACTGCAACTCAAGCGGTTTGCGCTCCTGTCTGCGTCTTTCAAAATCTTTGCGTACTTCCTTGACTATGTCCTCGCTGAATTTTCCGTTAAACTTTGTCATTTTCCGCATTTTCTCCCATCGTAGTTTTTTTCGCCTTTTTGCGTTTGGGCGTAAGCGCCAAAGCTATCTCTCCGTACAGTTGTCGCATACATTTCTCGCACAGGTTGATGTACTGTCCCGCTCCCACTCCGTCGGGCGCAACGGAAAATCCTGCTAGGTTTCGGCAGTTGCCTACGTCACACCTGATTTTGTTTGTTTGAATTATTACTTTCATTACTTTCTCCTTTCGTCAAGTCCTTGAGTTGACCCAACAATTTTGTTTTGAGTTGAATAAGTTCTTCATCGCTCATTTTAGCCAAGTCGTTTTGCTGACCTTTGAGTTCGAGTATCGTCTTAATTGCCGTCATGTCGGGCGGTAGATGCTTGCTACTGACTTTGCGTTTCAACAACTCGTTTTCTCCCGAATACTCCTCTACTATCTCCTGCACGTCGTAACCCACGGCTTTGCGTAAAATGGCAAGTTCTATGTCTTCGTTTTCCATATATCTCCGTCGTACGCTGTCAATTTATTAAATTGCAAGCGTGTGTTTTATTATTACTATCGCGTTAAATACGATAGCTAGGTGAATACGGATAAGTTTGCGTAAGCAATTTGCGTAATAAGAAGGATACGCATTGCAGGCGTACTGGATGTACGTCAAAATGCGTAGACGAACTTAGTGCGTAAATGGATAGCAAAATTGTCGTATGAACTTAGCTACCGTCTTTTATTCATCAGGCGTCTTTTGTCTTTTTGAATTTCGCTTACTTTGGTTTGTGGCAGTTTAGGCGGTTGAGGTTTAGATACGATATAATACCGTAATGCGTCCAGCGCATGGTCGTCCTTTTTAATAGGTCTATCGCCCTTGCCCCACCAATAGCTTTTGAGTTCTCTGATAAGATTTACGCAAGTTGAAAATATCTTTATTCTCCCCTCGGCAAAATAGCTTTTGACGCTTGCGATACCGCTAAAGAGTTGTTTGTCGACGTTGGTATTGACGAGTATACCTCTGTCGTAAAAGAGTTCGCTCACGCTCTTGCGAGAAGCAAGCGTATGCTGATCTGCTGCGCTGTCAATCAAGGCAGTAAGTCTGCCCTTGCAATCGGTATGCCAGTTCAACTTTTTAGCAAGCTCCTTTATATGCTCGGCGTGATAATCAATATCTTTTCCAGCCATATACCACTCTCCCACCACGTAGACTTGCCGTCATAGTCGGTCGCAAAAAACAAGCACGCCAAAGGGTTATTTAATCCGGGGTCGATAGATATCTCGTCTTGCCACTCAAAAGGCACGTCAAATGGCGAGATTACGTCGCGTTCAGGTAAAAACTCTTTGTATACTATTCCCTCCGCTTCGCAAAATCTGCCGTATCTACGGGAAGCCAAAGTCTGCTCGTCCATATTCGCCGATAGACTTACCACTTCCTTTTCGTCAAGAAAAGGATTGTCCGCCCACTCTATGTGTTCGTGCCATACCTCGTCGTCGCCTGCCGAGTTGAGATATATCTCGTCGTATACCCAAGTTAAGCCCTTAAGCGGAGTCATAGTTCCCCATATCTCGCCCACTCTGTCGATTACGCGCATCCTACACTCGTCATAGACGTCCTTGGGCGGTTCTTCGTCAAACCATACGAAGTCAAGCGACGCGCCTTGAAATTTTTCTCTGCCTTGGTCGCAACTTTTGAACGCGACTTTAGAAGTACCTCCAAACACGTTTTTAATAAGCACGTAGTCAATGATACCGTATTCGGCAGAACCTTTTTTGCCTGAAAGCATAACGACGTCCTCTATCCAATCGGGATTGAGATAGGACAAAAATTTGCTTTGCGCAACCTCTCTTTGAACCTCATACGACAGCGAAACTATCCACCCCGACACGTTTTTGCGATTGCGCCTATATGGATGAATACCTCTCGCCCACCACACCGCCTCGACTGCTCCGCACTCCGTCTTGCCCGAGCGGTTACCTCCAAATACCCAACGGTTACGCTTAAGGCATTTGTGGAAGTCAAGTTGCTTTTGATGCACCTTATCGCCCGTATTGTAACTCGCCAATCTATCGCCCGCTTTGCGCCTTAATTGTTCTTTCTCTATTGATAACAACGTAAAAAGTATTTCTTTTTCTCTCATAATTCGCCAAATTTTACTGATATTTTTTTTATTTATTACCGCAATAGTATTGTAAAAATTTTCCAAATGCAATATAATTAGATTATTACAACGGTCTAACGAATTACTACGATTGAGGTATATATGAAAAAAGTAATAATAATTGCAATGCTATTGTCGCTACTATGCGTATGTTCACTGTCCGCAGGCGTTTGCTTTGCCGACGAGGCTTCGACTTCAACGACGCAAAGATATTACTTTGAAGCGTCGGTTACAACTCCCAATCTTTATTTAAGAGCGTCTGCAGACGGAGAAAGCAGAATTTTACTCTATATCCCCCACTCCTACGCTTTTGAAAAAATCGAAGAAGCAAACGGAGCTTTTGTCAAAGTAAAATATAACGAAATCGAAGGATATATCCAAACCAACGCTTTCACTAACAACTGTAAGCAGGTTACGTCAAAATGGGGCAACAATGCCTACGAATATGAGTTCCCTAATATTACGGTTACCGCAAGTCAAATTACGCTCTATAGTAAAAATGATATGACTGCCATTGGCTCAGAAGAGCAAAACAGATTTAGAATCGACAAAGTATACGGATATTATTATAAAGATAACGAGTATTACTTTCTAGCCGATACATCAAGCATATCAATGGGTTCGTATAAATCAAACGAACTTGGATATATTAAAGCCACTGATACTTCGCTTGCAAATTTCAATGAGAATTCTATCCCCGAAAGCGCAGGTTATAAAGCCCAAACAACAGCGGATAATAATCCCCCTACAAGCGGTAATATAAATTCCGGCAACCCCAACGGTGGCAATAACGGAACTACCCCAAAAGATACTTCCAACTCTTTCGAGAGATATATCCTTATTGCCGTAATTGCCGTCTTGTGCGTAGTGATTATTATTTTGATTTTCGCGCCTACAAGAAAAAGACAACACTAACAGCATACTTTAACGCAACATAAATATCCTTAACTAAAAGCAACTTATCTCATCATAAGTTGCTTTTAGTTTTCAATCCGCCTATAATATTGTCGCCACTCTTTGCTCTGCTCTTGAAGTTGCGCCTAGCGCGACGGCTATGCCCTTTGCCAAATTTTCTTTATATTTATTTTGTTTTTGCAGACTTCTTCGCTCTTCTCGCTCCTGTTCTTCCCTTTCGGCGCAATATCTAAAGCACTTTACAAATACGGGATCATCCGCATAATATTTGCTAAGCCATTCGTCGTCGTAGCCCTTCATAATACGTAGGCTTGAGAATTGTTTTAGCGCAAGTTCGTGCCACCTAAACACACTACGCAAGCATATATTCATAAGCGTGGCAATCTGCTCAAAGCTCTTGCGCTTTATGTACCTCATTTCCAATACGAGCTTGTGTTTCGGCTTTAACATAGCAAGCGTATTGTCTACAATAACTTTAGCATTTATCAACGCCTCTTTTCTTGCGTTGTTGGCAATCATTTTATTCATAAGGTCTAATGCGTTACCTTGATATGAAAAACTGCCCAGCGCCATTTGCATATTACTTCTGTCAATGCACTTTACTACTAACGGTAGCGCATTGTATGTGGCAAGTAAGCTCTTTGACCACGTTTCTTGATCCATTAAATCACCTCCCTCGCCCTCTACTCCGCCAAGTGAGTTTTGGGTATGTATCTTAATATATTTCTCTTATTAAGTCGCATTTTTTGCTTGTTTATCTCTTCCCTTGCGACAACTCAATTATAGGACCGTATTTTTCAAAAATGCAAACTTATGTGACACACTTTTGAACATTTGTTCGTATTTCTAACAATTTTTACTCATATTTTTTCTACTTGTATCGTTTTAAGGACATTTAGAAGATTATTTAATGAAAATTACAATTTATAATCGCAATTATACGAACGTGGAGAATGTATAATCTCAATTATATATCTATAATTAATGATTACAATTGACATAATACACTATTAAATGGTAAAATATGGACATAAAAATATTAAAGTTATTGGGGTAAATTTATGAGAAAACACATCTTAAAATTCTTATGCGCGCTAGTGTTGGCTTGTACGCTGGCAATTTGCGCCACAGCATGCGACTCTAAGGACGGCGACGACTCTCTAGCCCATAAAAGTTCTTTCGCCACAACTTATTCGACGCTATTGGAAAAAAATAATTCGACGAGCAAATGGCGAGATGGAATGGTATCCGGCAACGGACTTCAGGGATTTATAACAAGCGGTTCGCCTTATAGCGACACTTTGATTTATCAAAATATCCACTTTGTTATGCCCAACACAAACTCCAGAACAAATCTTATTACTTACCAAGAACTCGATTCCGTAAGGCAAAGTATCGTCAACGGTAGGGATATCGTCGACACTCAAACGTACGACCACTTATATACCTATCACCCCGGCGCTACGCTAAGAATATCGAGTACCCTTAAAGAGGCTAGCGATTACAAGCGTTATACCGATTATACCACCGCATGCGTAGGCGTACAGTACACCGATTCGCAAGGAAAATGGGAACGCGTAAGTTTTACGTCTCAATGCGACGGCGTATCCATCACCAAATTAAGCGCGTCCAGTACGGGTTCTAAAATCAACGTTAAACTATCTATGGATAACATTTCCGCTATGGCTAATTTCGGCAAACCTTACGACAGCGACAGCGAATGCGGTGAAGTGGATATGCTTTATAAAAAACTGGTTGACGAAGACGCTAACGCATTGACATTTATTGCTCATTACCCCAATTACGAGAACAGCGAACTCAAAGACGGAGGCTACTCTACCGTTAGTTTTGTAGTATGCGAAGGCGGAAAGAAAGAACGAGTAACAGGCGATATGCCTAAAGAATCTCAATATGTCGGCGCGGATAATCCCGCAATCTCAATCACCAACGCTGACAAAGTATATATCATAAGCGTATCCGACCGCACTTACGAAATGGGCAAAATCGACGACTTTGCCAATAAAGTTAACTATGAACTAGCAGACGAACTTTATAATAAGGTAAACGCGGTGGCTGAAAAATATACCGAAAACTCTAAGTTTAATTTTGACAAAGCGCTCAAAAACCATACCGATATTTTTACGCCGATGTTCAACGCTGTATCATTAGATTTGGGAGCAGACACCAGCATTTCCAACAACAATCTAATTAGTAGCGTAAAAGTTAAAAAGACCTTGTCTAATACGCTTGCAGAAAGAGCTTATTATGCCGGAAGATACGCTTATCTATGTTGTTCAGGCGTTACCACTAGCAGACTCTACGGAATGTGGACGGGAGAATGGAATGCCCGTTGGGGATCTAAGTATACTATGGACGCGAACGTGAATTTGCAAACATCGTCAATGAACACAAGCAATTTTATTTCTGCGCCAATCGGCTATGTCAACTTTATATTAAGACAAGTGCCGGATTGGGAGGAAAACGCTTATGCTACCCACGGTATGAGCAACGCTTTGCAAGCGCCCGTTAACAGCGACGGCGATAAGGCGATTACTGAAAGTTGCTACGGCTATCCTTTTAGATATTGGAATGCCGGAACGAGCTGGATGTTGCAACCTCTTTACGAAACGATACTTTGCTATGGCAATCTTCAAGTACCCATTTGCGACGAATTTGACCTTGACAAATTAAAAAGCATCCTATCTCCGTCGCAAACTCCTTTGTCCGAGGATAAAATCAACGCTCTTAAAGATAGAGGCTATCTAATGCTTAAAGAAGATATACTCTTCCCGCTTCTTATCAAATCGGCAAATTATTGGGAACAACTTATGACCCCCGAATATTATACGGACGCCAACGGCTACATCAAATATCAAAAGGGCAAGACTTCTCTTGAAGCAGGAGAAACTTATTGCATAATCCCGTCTTATTCGCCTGAGAACAATCCGTCCAACTATCCAAGCCCTTCATGCGCAAATTCGGCTATAGATATATCGGCTTGCAATAGCAACATAGAAATGCTTTTGGATATCGCTAAAGACGTTGACCCGCAATACGATACGTCAAAATGGATTGCATTGCAAGACAAATTACCAAAACTGCTTTACGACAAAGACGGTTCGTTGAAAGAATGGGCAAGCTACTCTTTTACAGAAAACAACACTCATAGACATCTAAGTCACCTATACTGCGCTTGGCCACTCTCTGACACAAGATACGACAGCGACTTATACAATTCGGCTGTACGTGCCATAGAAAATAGAGCAAGTGAAAACGAAGCAAGCCACGCTTTAATTCACCGTACGTTGATATCTGCAAGACTAAAAGACAGAAAAAGCGCAACCGAAGCAATGGTCGGACTTATGAACTCAATGATTTATTACAATTCGCTTATGACAAATCACCATACCAACAAATCAAGCGGATACTGTACCGATTTCAGTATAGGCTATGTAGGTATGATTAATGAATGTCTGGTATTCTCAAACAGAGGCGAAGTAGAATTACTCCCCTGTCTGCCTACAAGCGGTTTCGATAAGGGAAAACTCAGCGGATTAAGATTGCGTACGCAAGCAACGTTGACGAATATGGAATGGGACGTAAATAAAAAGACAATAAGCGCAACGATAGTATCCGATATAGACCAAAGCGTAACTATCTCGTGCGGACTGTCCAACGAAACCAAAACCGTCAACTTAGAAAAGAACAAAGAGTATAAAGTAAAATTCACAATTAAATAAACTTAAAACAAAAAAGCGCGTTATCAAAACGCGCTTTTTATTTTACCTATCCTTTCAATTAATTTGTCTTACAGCCCCACTCAACAACAAAGAGCTTATAATCTGTCCAGTTGTCCCATTGGCTATCCCAACCGCTGGGTTGCTCTTCGGCTTCGCAATATACTGTCATTTCACAAGCGAAGAATACGTTTTTCCCCATACGCTTCACACTAATAGGTATTTTAATTTTCGTCAAATTCATACAACAGGCAAAAGCGAATTCTCCAATCTGCTCTACGCTACTAGGCACTTCGATTCTCGTCAAATTTATGCACAAGGCAAAAGTTTCTTGTCCGATTATAGTTACACCGTTTGGAATAACTACGCTTTCAATATCGTTAACCGATATGAATGAACAATCGTCAATTTCCGTCACTAGGTAAGTCTTATTTTTATAATCGATACTGCTGTCAATAACAATATCTCCCGACAAGTTAGCGTGTCCGCTGACTTTTGCAAATCCGTCTTTAAGCGCATATTGAATGCCATTTCCCGCCACGACGTAAATATATCCGTCATTGGCAATTTCATTGTTCTCGCAATCTAAAATAATCGGAATTGACATTTCGTCGCTCCACCGCATCTGGCTACTCAACTCGCTGGGCAATTCGCTACCTTGATATTTGATTACAAGACTATAGCATAAGTCAAAAGGATAGCTCCCTAACTGCGTTAAGCTCATCGATATTTCTAGATTTGTTAGACTATAACAGCAGTAAAAGGCATAGTCGCCAATCCTCGTTACACCGTCTGGAATTGATACGCTCGACAACTTACTGCATTTATAGAAAGCATAGTCGCCAATACACGTCACGTAATCTGGTATTACGCTATTCTTACAACCTGCTATTACTGTATTCGTATCTTTTTCAATAATACAGTTGCCGTCACTTGCATATTTTGTATTTTCGCTATCTATCGAGATTTTCTCTAAATTTACGCAATCTGCGAAAACTTTCGATGGAATATCAATTACGCTACTTGGGATATACAAGCTCGTCAAACGAGCTTCGGAGAAAGCTTTTTCACTAATACCCGTGACACCTTCGGGGATTCTTACATTTTCCAAAGTTCTTCCATAGTCAGTTAGGTTAACGATAGTATTATCCTCTATCAAAAAAGGTGTCTGAAATTTTGTACAAGCGGAAAATACTAACGACGCGCACAATACGCATACGATTAAAACTAACACCAAAATAGTTCTCTTTTTCATATCCCTATCCCCCTAATCATATATTTATATCTACAAAGCCTTACTCGAAGTGAGCTTTTGTTCGACAAAATATTCGCTTCCCCTAGCTAAATTATATTCTATTAAAAACACTTTGTCAATACTGAATTTACGCTGAATTCATAACTAAAAATCTTAATAAAAAAGACAGAACCTCTTAAGTTCTGTCTTAATTGACCTTTCCAATTATTATTTACGCCAAGTTATGACGTTTTGCATCGCTTATAGTCATTACGTTCTTATCTTTAGCGACGGCTTTAATTATGTTCTTACCCTTGTTAGTTCTGTCGTCGATAGGAATTTGTTCGGTATTGATACTGCGTACTTCACCGCCCGGGAATATAAGCGCAATGTCGTAAGGTATCGTCACAAGGTCTGCGTAGATACATTCGCCCGCCTTGGAGTCGCTTAGCTTAACGCCCTTTGACATTCTCATTCTAGGCTCGATACAACCCAGAATTACTCTCTTTGCGTAACCGCTATCCGAAATATTGATAACTTCTCCGCTACCGTCGTTATGCTGAGCAAAGATAATTCTATCCTTATCGTCTAGCTTCATCAATTTGACACCGCTTGCCTTTTTACCCTGAGTAGGTATATCGTCATAAGAGTTAAGCACCATCCCTTCGGCGCTTATCGAAAGCACGAAACCTCTTGCCTCGCGTGTGCCGTCGTCAAACTCCGGCGGAGCAACCGCAGTTACGCTTACGACAAAATCGTCATCGTCCTTAAAGGTCATAGCCGTAGTTAGCGATTTCCTGTCAAAGACAAATTCGGATATATCGACGTACTTTGCCATACCCATAGAAGTCACGATGAGCAACTTATTGCCTTTTAATTCTTTTTCGGTGAATATATCAAGCAACTTATCGTCGCTGTCAACCTTAGCAATCTTGTTGATACCCATACCTCTGCTCTTCCACTTATCCTCGCCCAGCGCAGATACAGGGAAAGTAACCGCATTGCCCTTAGAAGTTATACCAAAGAGCAAACTCTCGCTATCGCTCTTGATTACCTTCTTTGCGATATCGTTAGGAGCGCAGTTGACTATTGACTTCACAGCTGTATTATAACCTTTTTCCGGTACAAATTTGATATTGCCGTTGTAATGCAATACTACAAAACCGTCTTTCTTTATCTTCGCGTTGAGGTCTACCTCGACATCGTTAAGCGCATGTTCGTGCACAATCTTAGAAAGTCTTTTGTCGGGATATTTTTTCTTGATTTCCAAAAGTTCTTTGCGTACTACACCGTACTGCTTAGCCTTTGAATTTGTAATTTCCTTGAGATTGGCAATTTTCTCAAGTAATTCTTTCTGCTCTTCGAGCATTTTGTTTATATCCAGTTTATTAAGTCGTTTGAGCGGTATATCCAACACTGCGATAGCCTGCTTTTCGCTTAGGCTGAATCTCAACATCAATCTTTCCTTCGATTCTGTATACGTCTTAGAGTCAAGAACTATATCGACGACTTCTCGCACGTTGTTGACGGCAATCAGCAAGCCTTGAAGAATATGTTCTCTCTTTTCCGCGACCTCCAGGTCGTACTTACTTCTTTTATAAATAACTTGTCTTTGGAATTCTACGTAATGTCTGATTATATCCAATAATCCCAGTTGCATCGGGCGGTTATTGACTATAGCAGTCATATTTGCGGAAAAATTGACTTGCAAACTCGTCTTTTTGAAAAGAAGCGCTATCATAGTATCCGCGTCGACTTCTTTTCTCAACTTGATTACGCAACGCATACCCATTCTGTCCGACTCGTCTACGATATCCATAATACCGCCGAACAAATCTTTGTTGGTTTCTCTCAAATCGTTTATTCTTGCTAAAAGCTCGGCTTTGTTGACCTGATAAGGTATCTCGGTGATGACTATATTCTTTCTTCCGCCCTCTTCCTCGATATGCAGATTGGCTCTAAGTATAATCTTGCCCTTGCCTTCTTTATACGCATCGTATATTCCATGATTGGCTACGATAATTCCGCCTGTAGGAAAATCCGGAGCGGGAATATACTTCATCATCTCCTCAAGAGTGATATTTTTGTTGTCTATATACGCGACAATACCGTCTATAGATTCCCCTAGAGAATGAGGTGGGATATTGGTAGCAAGTCCGACTGCAATACCGCTCGCGCCGTTGACAAGCAAGTTGGGTATTCTGCTGGGCAGTACGGCAGGCTCTTCAAGACTATCGTCGAAGTTGAGCGTCATCGGAACGGTATTTTTCTCCAAATCTCTCAACATCTCAAGAGCAAACGGCGTCATTCTCGCCTCGGTATATCTCATTGCAGCGGCGCTGTCGCCGTCTACCGAACCAAAGTTACCGTGTCCGTCAACTAGCAACATTTTTGTATTAAAAGGTTGCGCCAACTTGACCATTGCGCCGTATACGGAACTATCGCCGTGAGGGTGATATTTACCTAGACAATCGCCGACAATACGGGCAGACTTACGGTGAGGCTTGTCCGGCGTCGTACCAAGCTCCATCATCGTATAGAGTATCCTTCTTTGAACAGGCTTCAATCCGTCCTCAACTCTTGGCAAAGCTCTGTCAAGAATGACGTGCTCGCTGTAAGGCAACATCGAAGTGTGCATTACCTGCTCAAAAGATCCGTCGATAATCTTTGAATTGTCTATAATTTCTTGGTTTTCTTTCTTCTTAGCCATATCTGTCCTTTACTTTATCCGTCGTTACTCTTTCAGGCTCGTCTGCAATTTCTAATACGCGTTTATGTTATTATATATATGCGCGCGTTTATTTTATCAATAATTTGTTTATTCTAATACGGCATTTCTATCATTGAACATTGTTCAACCGTTATTATGGCGCTTATTTTCCGCCTTTTTAGTAGTCTCTGCCAAAGAGTCTTCTTTGTTAAACTCGGCGTACTCGAAAATATATTCTCTCCTCAAATCCGCGCTGTCACCCATAAGCGTGACGATTAGGCTCTCCGCCTCCGCATTGTCTTCGATTGACACCTTCATAAGCGAACGCGTCTTGGGATTCATAGTCGTTTCCCAAAGTTGCTCAGGGTTCATCTCGCCAAGTCCTTTATATCTTTGGAGCGTATAATTTTTGCCTACCGTTTCCAATATCTTCTTGAGTTCTTCATCGTCATATGCGTACTGCACCTTATTCTTTTCGGTAATTTTATATAGCGGTGGCATACCGATATACAAATATCCGCCTGTGATAAGTTCTCTCATGTATCTATAGAACATCGTAAGCAAAATTGCTCTGATATGCGCTCCGTCTTGGTCTGCGTCAGCGAGAATGATAACTTTGTGATATTTGAGATTGCTTATATTGAATTCATTGCCAAAACCTGTACCCAACGCGCTTATAATCAACTTGATTTCTTCGTTTTTGAGTATATCTTCGATTTTTTTCTTTTCGACGTTGAGCGGTTTTCCTCTAAGTGGCAAAATGGCTTGCGTAGCTCTATCTCTGCCTTGCTTTGCGCTTCCGCCTGCGCTATCGCCCTCAACAATGAAAATCTCGTTAAACTCCGGCTTTCTGCCCGAGCAGTTCGCCATTTTACCTATAAGAGCGGAAGAAGTCATGTTGCTGATATTTCTTGCTACGCTCTTTGCCTTAGCGGCGCTCTCTCTTGCCTTTGCGGCAACTCTCGCCTTTTCATAGATTGCGTCTATGACGTCTTTCTTGGCTTTATTGAGATAATCCTTGATGCCGTCGGTAAGCAAGTTCTCTACAAGCGATTTGACCTCAGGATTGCCGAGTTTGGTCTTTGTCTGTCCCTCGAATTGCATATTCTGCATCTTGACGGTCAATACGGCGGTCAATCCTTCGCGATAGTCCTCTCCGCTGAAATTAGCTTGCTTTTCTTTGATGATATTCTTAGCTCTGCCGAAGTCGTTGAGAGCTTTCGTCAATGCCGACTTAAAGCCTGTTTCGTGCGTTCCTCCCTCCGTGGTAGGAATATCGTTGACGTATGAAAATACGCTTTCCGTATATGTGTCCGTATGCTGGAAAGCAAGTTCTACAATAAATTTATCTTGTTTCTTCTCGATGTATATCGGCGGATTGTATTTCGGCGTCTTGCCCTCATTGAGGTGTAGCACGAAGTCGCTAATACCTCCGTCGTAACAAAACTTGCGTACCTTAGGTCTTCCGCCCTCGCTCAGGCTTCTGTTGTCCGTCAAAGAAAATTTAACTCCGCCGTTGAGGAAAGCCAGTTCCTTGAGTCTTTTAGCTATCGTATCGAAAGAAAATTCTTCATTGCCGAATACCTTTGGGTCGGGCTTAAACGTTACCTTAGTACCTTTGAGTTTAGAATCGCAAGGTTCTGATTTGAGTTCTTGAACTTTTGCTCCGCTGGCAATATCTCCGTTGGGCAATTCAACGGAAGCAAACTTCATATTATACCTTAAGCCTTTTTTATATACGTCTACGGTGAGCCACTCGGATAGCGCGTTGGTAACCGACGCTCCGACGCCGTGCAAACCGCCCGACACCGTATAGTTCTTGTTGTTAAATTTACCGCCCGCGTGCAAAGTAGTAAATACAAGCTCGACGCCGGTGACTTTCTCCGTCGGGTGCATATCCACAGGAATACCTCTTCCGTGGTCAGTGACGCTTATGCTGTTGTCGTTGAAAATCTCAATTTCAATAGAGTTGCCATAGCCGTTGAGAACTTCGTCCATACCATTGTCGACGATTTCCCATAGAATATGGTGCATACCTTTAATGCCCGTAGTGCCTATGTACATACCCGGTCTTTTTCTAACCGCGTCCAGTCCTTTAAGTACGGCTATGTCTTTAGCTCCGTAATCTCTCTCCATTTCTCTCCTCAAATTATACTAATTTGCGACGGCAAGCTCAGGCTCTTTTTTTACTTTAGTTTCTACAACGTCAGCTACTGCTTCGTTATCTTGGGTATTCTTTGTAGCCGATACCAAATTATCCAACCAATCCAATACGTCTGCGTAAACCTCGTCTTTATTGAGCTCGTTGACAATCTCGTGACGCGCGTCTTCATATAGCTTTATTTTGACGTTCTCTATCCCCAACTGATTATACATGTCGTAAAGTTTGCTTACCGACTTGCCCATTTTACCCACTGGGTCTTTGTCGCCCGAAATAATAAATATAGGCAGTTTTTTATCTATTCCGGCAAGTCTTTCCGGCTTGTATATTCTGCACAAACCGTCGAAAAAGTTCTTATAAAATCCCACCGACATAGTGTAGTTGCAATACTTGTCAGAGTTATATTTTTCGCACTCGCCCGCATCTCTATTGAGCCAAGCATTCTGTCTGTTTTCTTTCTTAAAAGGCCTCTCGTAAGCACCGAAAGTCATATTTTTAATAAATTCAGCAGTTTTATCTTTGCCATAGAGTTTGTGTTGAATATTAGCCACAAATCTACCGATTTTAGGCTCAATACCGCTCATGTTTCCCGATCCGCTCAAAATACAGCCGTCAATATTCTCGGAATTTTGCTGAATATATCCCTGTCCCAAGAAAGAGCCGTAAGA
>JAIDUT010000015.1 GCA_029060065.1 Clostridia bacterium
GCAAATTTTAACTGCTTGAACTATAATGTAATTGAGAAAAAACGCCTTTTCAGGCGATTACAAGAAAAGTATACTTTTTTTGGAAAAAATGAAGAGATTTTCTAAATCTTAGAATTTTTAGTAGTAAAATAAAAACCGCGCGATTTTTTGCGTGGTTTTTTAGTGACCTCAACTAGTTACTAATAATCTGATTTATGAACTCAGCAAGCAAAGTATTTCTCTTTGCGGTATAATTATTACTGACCATTTTCGCGGTACTTTCTTTGGAGCCTTCGATTACGACAAGCGACTTTGCTCTTGTAATTGCGGTATAAAGCAAATTCCTTGTCATAAGGTAAGGATTACCGCCGTAGGCTGTAATAATTACCGCAGGAAACTCCGAACCTTGCGACTTATGAATACTTATGGCATACGCCAAAGTCAGTTCGTCAAAGTTCTCTTGTCTATAGGTAGCTATTTTGCCGTCGTCAAATTCGACTTTCATACTTGGCGCGCTCTTGTCGATTGCGACGATGTAGCCGATATCGCCATTGAAAACTCCGCTACCGCTCAAACCGTCGTCGCTGTACCACTCCATTTGATAGTTGTTGACGGTGTGAATAATCTTATCTCCCTCGCGGAATATATTAGCGCCGGAGCGTATCTCATTCTTAGACTTATCCGGCGCATTGAGCGCCTTTTGCATTTCGACGTTGATATTCTCTACTCCAAGCACGCCTTTTTTTGTAGGACACAGCACTTGAATATCCTTAGGTGTGATGCCGGCAAAGGCGGGCAGTCTTTTGGTAGTCAATTCGATTACGTTCTTTAGCATAATCGCAGTATCGTTTTGCAGGTCAAAGAAAAAGTCTTTGGACTTATTGTCTATAGTCGGGAAAATTCCGCTGTTGACTTTATGCGCGTTCTCAATAATAAGCGAATCGTCGCTTTGGCGATATATTCTGGTGAGATAATTGATTGGCACTGCTCCGCAGGATATTATATCTGCAAGTACGTTGCCTGCGCCGACTGACGGTAATTGGTCCTTATCTCCTACGAGTATCAGCCTACCGCCTTTCTTAACAGACCTTATTAATGCGTGAAAGACGTACTCGTCGCACATGCTCACTTCATCGACGATAACGACGTCGGCTTGGAGCCTTGTGTCCTCATTGTAGTTAAAATGCCCCTTTCCGCTCGTGAAATCAAGGTCCAAAAGTCTGTGTATCGTCTTAGCGTCCTCGCCTGTAGCCTCAGACAGTCGCTTAGAAGCTCTACCTGTGGGAGCGCATAGCGCAACTTTCTTGCCTTGCTTTTTTAATATATTGATAATACAGTTGATTATAGTAGTCTTACCCGTACCCGGACCGCCTGTAATTACGTTGACGCCATAACTGACGCAATTCTTAATTGCGTTGATTTGTCCTTCATGCAGAGTTATGCCGTGAGATTTTTGGTACTGCTCTATATCTACGTCTACGTTAAGGTCTATAGGCTTGGCGTACTTGAGCAAATTTATCACACAACTTGCAATGCCGAATTCATTCTCGTAAATTCTTGTCAAGAATATACACTCAGTATCGCCTTGATTGACGATTACTATCTTACCCTGAACCACGCAGTCGAGTATAATGCCGTTGACAAGATAACCGCACTCGTCTAGGTTCATTCTCAAGAGATTGCATACTTCGTATACGACTTCGCCTCTTGGCAAATAAGTGTGACCGTTGCGATTTGCACTCTCTTGCAAGACGTGGCTTATCGCAGAACTTATTCTAAATCTGCTAAATTGGTCAAAGCCCATTTTGACGGCAATTTTGTCTGCCGTAATAAAACCTACGCCGTCTACATCCTCTACCATTTGGTATGGATTTTTCTCTATTATTCTCCTTGTACCCTCGCCGTACTGCTTATAGATACGCAGAGCTAAATTAAGACTTATATCATAACTTTGAAGATAAACTATCGTGGCTTGCTGTTCTTTATGAACTATGTAGGCTTCGTATATCGCCATTGCCTTTTTAAGCGATACTCCCTTGACGTTGGCAAGTTTGTTAGGAGCGTTTTCTATCACGTCCAAAGTCGCTGTACCGAACAAATCTACGATATTCTTTGCCGTTACTTCGCCCACGCCTGCGAAAAGTCCGCTGGCAAGATAGCGCATAATAGTTTCTTTGTCCTCGGGCTTGGCAATCTTGCATTCTTTGACGTTGAACTGCTCTCCGAACTTAGCGTTGACGGCAAAATTGCCTTTCATCTCCAAGTACTCGCCCTCTTCAATGGGTGGGAAAATACCTACAGCCGTTTCCAAAACTCCGTCTGCATTGACATTGATAACGCAATAACCGTTGTCTACGTTGCGGAATACTATCTCTTCAACGTAGCCCTTGAGCGTGTCATATTGTGTATCGTCAAATAAGTTCATACGCGTTCCTATTCGTTTGAATCCATTCAGTATGACGTATCAGTCGCATTTCGACTGTAGCGAAGCGGAATGGAGAAATCTCTATTGCTAATCCAACTGCCTAGCCATCACCTTAATTTCTTCAGCCTTGTCTGTCATCTCCCACCTAAAGCCTTGGTCCTCTCTGCCGAAGTGTCCGTAATTGCTCGTCTTGGCAAATTGCGGTTTTCTCAACTCAAGTTGTTCGATGATTGCGAGTGGGCGCATATCGAATACTTTTTCTATTATTATTGCAATCTGCGCGTTGGAATACTTGCTTGTGCCAAATGTATTGACGTTGATTGATACAGGTTTAGCCACGCCGATAGCGTAAGCTACGTCAAGTTGACACTTGTCGGCAATACCGCTTGCGACAATATTCTTGCAGACGTATCTAGCCATATAGCAAGCCGACCTATCCACCTTGGTGCTGTCTTTGCCGGAGAATGCTCCGCCACCGTGAGGACAGTAACCGCCGTAAGTGTCTACGATAATCTTTCTGCCGGTAAGCCCGCTGTCGCCTTGCGGTCCGCCAACTACAAATCTACCCGTAGGATTAATGTATATCTTGGTGTCGCTATCTATCAAATTAGCGGGAATTACGCTGTCTATTATATGCTTCTTAACGTCAGCTCTCAAAGTATCCATATCTACGTCCTCACTGTGTTGAGTAGATACAACTATGGCTTCGATACGGCTTACTTTGTCGTCTACGTACTCTACCGATACTTGAGCCTTGCCGTCGGGTCGCAAATAACTCAACTCTCCGCTCTTGCGAACTTTGGTGAGTCTGTCGGTGAGCTTGTGAGCTAAGTATATAGGCATCGGCATGAGCGTAGGAGTTTCATTGCAGGCAAAGCCAAACATCATACCTTGATCGCCCGCGCCTATTAGGTCGTATTTATCGCCGGTGTTCTCTTTGTTTTCCACCGAGCTATCAACGCCCATTGCTATATCTGGCGACTGTCTGTCAAGTCTTACTATAACTTCGCATTTATTGCCGTCCAAGCCTTTTTCCTCGCTGTCGTAACCTATGTCCAGCACGGCTTTGCGAACTATTGCCTCATAGTCTACCTGCGCCTTTGACGTGATTTCGCCCATTACAAGCACAAAGCCGGTATTGGTACAGGTTTCGCAAGCCACACGGCTTGTAGGGTCAACTGCTAGCAACGCGTCGAGCACGCTGTCGGAAATCTTATCGCATACCTTGTCGGGATGTCCTTCGGTTACGCTCTCGCTGGTAAATAATCTTTTTATCATTATGTTCTCCTAAAAAAAGTCGCTCTACCCGGATAGTATAGCGACTTTGTATTCTATCTATCAAGTATACTTGCGGAATTTAGCACCTTACAAGAGGTTGCTGTGTGTTCTCAGTGTCCGTCACTCCCACACTCTCTATAGAATTTAATATTTAATTGTACTTTCCGATACCTCTTCCGTCACTTCGGCTAAGGTTAAGATTTTTCCGCTTAGATCGAAATGACGTTAGAAATATCAATTATATTTTAGTCTTCGATATCGTCTTCGCCTGCGAACTTATGCTCGAGGTCCTCTTCGACGATATGGTTCTCTACGCCGTTTGCCGGAAGAGCTACAATATTGCGGTATCTCTTCATACCTGTACCTGCAGGAATAAGTTTACCGAGTATAACGTTCTCTTTAAGTCCGACGAGGTGGTCTACCTTGTTCTTAATAGCGGCTTCCGTCAATACCTTTGCAGTTTCTTGGAAGGAAGCGGCGGAGAGGAATGATTCGGTAGCCAAAGCGGCTTTGGTGATACCAAGCAACGTTCTCTTAGCGATTGCAGGTCTGCCACCCTCTTCGATAGTCTTTTCGTTCTCAGCTTCATACGCAAATATATCTACGTATTCGCCCGGCATCATGCTCGTGTCGCCTTGATTCTCAATCTTGACTTTGCGAAGCATTTGTCTTACAACGATTTCGATATGCTTTTCGTTGATGTCAACACCTGCGCTGGCGTAAGGTATCTTAACTTCTTTGATGATATATTCCTGTACGTCCTTTGCGCCCTTGGTGCGGAGCAAGTCTTGAGGATATATGCTACCTTGCGTCAATACTTCGCCGGCTGTAACCTTTTGACCGTTCTCGACTTTGAGCTTTTGACCGAATACCAACTTGTAATCTTTCTTCTCGCTGTCAGCCTTTGCTGGATTAATAGTCAATACGTGCTTTTCGTTGTCGATAGACACTTCGCCTGCGATTTCAGCTATGAGAGCTTGACCCTTTGGACGTCTTGCTTCAAACAACTCTTCGACTCTCGGTAGACCGTTGGTGATATCGCCAGACAATGCTACACCGCCCGTGTGGAAGGTTCTCATCGTCAACTGCGTACCCGGCTCGCCTATTGATTGAGCGGCGATTATACCGACTGCTTCGCCAAGTTTTACCGAATTGCCGGAAGCCATGTTCTTACCGTAGCACTTTGCGCAAACGCCGTGTGCAGACTTACAGTTGAGAATGCTTCTAATCTTAACTTTTCTTATACCGGCATTTGCAATGGCTTGCGCTTGCTCAAGAGAAATCATAGCGTCTTTTTCTACTATAACTTCGCCCTTATCGCCAAGTATATCCGTCATTACGTATCTGCCGTCGATTCTCTCGATAAACTCTTTGGTGTTGTCGCCTTCGAGTACGATATCCATACCTCTGGTGTCGCCACAGTCGAGTTCGTTGACGATAACGTCTTGACATACGTCTACAAGACGACGGGTCAAATAACCTGAGTCAGCCGTCTTAAGAGCCGTATCCGCCATACCTTTACGTCCGCCGTGTGAAGATATGAAGTACTCAAGTACAGACAAGCCCTCACGAAGCGAAGCCTTAATTGGCAATTCAATGGTTCTACCTGACGGGTCAGCGACAAGACCTTTCATACCGCAAAGCTGTGAAATCTGAGTCATGCTACCACGCGCGCCGGAGTTTGCCATCATCCAAATCGGGTTGAAGTCGTCAAGACCTTTCTTGAGTTCGACGTTGATGTCGGCAATAGCTTTTTGCCATACGGCAATAGTTTGCTTATATCTGTCCTCTTCGGTGAGAAGACCTTTCTTGAATTGCTTTTCGATTTTAACAACGTTCTCGTCTGCCTTAGCAACGATTTCCTTCTTCATAGGAGGTACGTGCATATCGAATACGCTGGCGGTGATTGCTCCGATAGTGGAGAACTTATAACCTTGCGCCTTTATTTTATCCAATATTATAGAAGTTTCGGTCGCGCCCTTGTACTTGAAGCAAGCGTCTACTATCTTTGATAACACTTTCTTATCAACGGTCGTGTTGATTTCAAGGTCAAGCTTCTGCTCAGGAGTTTCTCTCGGCACGAAGTGCAAGTCTTGCGGTATTGCAGTGTTGAAAATTATTCTACCGATAGTAGTATTCTTCAATATCTTGGAATACTTAACTCCGCCGATTTCCTTAGATACTCTCACGTGGATTGGCGTTTGGAGAGTAATTTGTCCGGCATGATATGCCATTAACGCTTCTTCGGGATTTCTAAAGCATCTACGCTCATTCTCATTCAATCCGTCTTCTCTTACCATAGTCATATAGTAAGAACCGATAACCATATCCTGCGTAGGCGATACGACAGGCTTGCCGTCGCTCAACTTGAGAATATTGTTGGTAGAAAGCATCAAGAATCTAGCTTCCGTTCTTGCCTCGATAGAGAGCGGAACGTGTACTGCCATTTGGTCGCCGTCAAAGTCGGCGTTGAACGCGCTACATACGAGCGGGTGCAACTTGATTGCTCTACCTTCTACGAGTACAGGCTCAAATGCTTGAATTGAAAGTCTGTGCAAAGACGGAGCGCGGTTGAGAAGTACCGGATGGTCCTTGATTACTTCTTCGAGTATATCCCATACTACTACGTCTTGAGCTCTTTCAATTACTCTCTTTGCGTTCTTGATATTAAGACAAATACCTCTGTCAACAAGTTTCTTCATTACGAAAGGCTTGAATAGCTCAATAGCCATTTCCTT
The DNA here is from genome assembly GCA_029060065.1 of Clostridia bacterium. GTDB lineage: Bacteria > Bacillota > Clostridia > Christensenellales > UBA3700 > RACS-045. The sequence continues at coordinate 6,421 of JAIDUT010000015.1, forward strand.
AGGAATACCGCATTGGTACATCTTAAGTTCAGGTCCTACGACGATAACCGAACGACCGGAATAGTCGACACGCTTACCCAAAAGGTTTTGACGGAAACGTCCTTGCTTACCTTTGAGAAGAGCCGTCAAAGACTTGAGTTCTCTGTTGCCCGGTCCGGTGACAGCCTTACCTCTACGACCGTTGTCGATGAGGGCGTCTACGGCTTCTTGCAACATTCTCTTTTCGTTTCTTACGATGATTTCCGGAGCGCCGAACTCAATGAGCTTCTTAAGTCTGTTGTTACGGTTGATTACTCTGCGATACAAATCGTTGAGGTCGGAAGCGGCATATCTACCGCCGTCGAGCGGTACCATAGGACGAAGTTCAGGCGGAAGTACGGGAAGTACGTCCAAAATCATCCACTCGGGTCTGTTACCGCTTACTCGGAATGCTTCGATTACATCTAGGCGCTTAACGGCTTTGGTTCTCTTTGCATTGTTAGCCTTATCCGCGCTGTCTGCAATAATTGCCTTAAGCTCAGCAGATTCTTTCTCGAGGTCGATATTGGAAAGCAATTCTTTGATTGCTTCCGCGCCCATTCCTACTCTAAAAGAGCCAAGACCTAAATCCTTATATCTCTCTTTGATTTCTGCAAGTTCTTTGTCTTCGATTACGTCCTTATAGTTGACGTCGGTCATGCCGGGGTCGAGAACTACGTACTTATTGAAATAAAGTACTAAGTCTACGTCCTTTGGCGACATATCAAGAGCTACGCTAATTCTTGAAGGTACACCCTTGTAATACCATATATGAGATACCGGAGCCGCAAGTTCTATGTGACCCATTCTCTCTCTTCTTACTTTTGCTTTCGTAACTTCTACTCCGCACTTGTCGCAGATTACGCCCTTATATCTAATGCGCTTATACTTACCGCAGTGGCACTCCCAGTCCTTGGTTGGTCCAAAAATCTTTTCACAGAACAAGCCGTCTTTCTCCGGTTTCTGCGTTCTGTAGTTGATAGTCTCCGGCTTCAAAACTTCGCCGTGCGACCAAGATCTGATTTTATCGGGAGAGGCTACGCCTATTTTTATAGAATCAAAATTATTTACTTCTGACATTTCACGCCTCCTTAATTTTCGTCGTCTTCAAACATATTGCTGAAGATGTCGTCGTCTTTATCGTCGCCGTCGGAATCGCCAAACGGATTGCCGTCGCCAAAGCTAAAGATATCGTCTTGAGAGCCGAGATCGAAGATATCAACCTCTTTGCCATCTGCGCTGTTATCGTGTTCTTCATAATACTCGCCTTCTTCTTCGACGGTTTCGCGAAGTCCGATTTCTTCTTTGTTTTCATTGAGAACTTTAACGTCAAGACCGAGAGCTTGGAATTCCTTTATCAATACCTTGAAAGATTCCGGAGTACCCGGCTCGGTTATAGGCGTGCCCTTGACAATTGATTCATAAGTCTTAACTCTACCTACTACGTCGTCTGACTTAACCGTCAATATCTCTTGCAAGATATTTGCCGCGCCGTAAGCCTCAAGAGCCCAAACTTCCATTTCACCGAATCTCTGTCCGCCGAATTGCGCCTTACCGCCAAGAGGCTGTTGCGTAACCAAGCTGTACGGACCTGTTGATCTTGCGTGAATCTTCTCATCAACCAAGTGACAAAGCTTGAGCATATACATGTAGCCGACCGTAACTGGGTTTTCAAACTTCTCGCCAGTTCTGCCGTCGTAAAGCTCTATCTTACCGTTTTCAGGCAAACCGTTCTCGACAAGTAATTGCTTGATATCGGCCTCGGTAGCTCCGTCGAATACCGGAGTAGAAATATGCCATCCGCAAGCCTTTGCTACTAGGCCCAAGTGAACTTCAAGTACCTGACCTATGTTCATACGTGAAGGAACGCCCAATGGGTTAAGCACTATTTGAAGCGGAGTTCCGTCAGGCATGAACGGCATGTCTTCTCTTGGAAGTACTCTTGATACAACGCCCTTGTTACCGTGACGACCGGACATCTTATCGCCTACGCCGATCTTACGCTTTTGAGCTATATAAACTCTAACGAGTTTGCTTACGCCAGGAGAAAGCTCTTTGCTGTTTTCTTTAGTGAATACCTTAACGTCTACGACGATACCCGACTGACCGTGAGGCAATCTCAAAGAAGTATCTCTTACTTCTCTTGACTTCTCGCCGAAGATAGCTCTCAAAAGTCTTTCTTCAGGAGTGAGTTCCGTTTCGCCCTTAGGCGTTACTCTGCCGACGAGAATATCACCGCTGTGGACTTCCGCGCCGGGGATAATGATACCGTCTTCGTCAAGATATTTCAACGCGTCGTCGCCAAGGTTTGGAATATCTCTAGTGATTTGCTCCTCGCCGAGTTTGGTATCTCTGCTTTCTATCTCGTACTCTTCTATATGGATAGAAGTAAATACGTCGTCTTTTACAAGATCTTCATTGATAAGTATAGCGTCCTCGTAGTTGTAACCTTCCCAAGACATGTAGCCTATGAGTATGTTTCTACCGAGCGACAGCTCACCGTTGCAAGTAGACGGACCGTCTGCAAGTACCATACCCTTGCTTACTCTCTGTCCCTTGTTGACAATCGGTTTTTGAATGATACACGTACCTGCGTTGGACCTTTCGAACTTTTGCAAAGTATACGTGTCTAATGCGCCGTCGTCGCGTCTTACGCCTATCTCGCTTGAAGATACGCTCTCGACAAATCCGTCGTTTCTTGCAATAACCATAACGCCGGAATCGTAAGCAATCTTATGTTCGATACCCGTGCCGATAAACGGAGCTTCCGGTCTTAAAAGAGGAACTGCCTGACGTTGCATGTTAGAACCCATCAACGCGCGGGCGGTATCGTCGTTTTCGAGGAACGGAATAAGCGCCGCGGCAACAGATACGAGTTGCTTAGGCGAAACGTCCATATAGCTGACTTCGTTTTGGTTAAACTCTCTTATATCGCCTCTGTGACGGCAAGTTACACGGGCTGTAGCAAACGAACCGTCTTCATTGAGTTGCGCGTTTGCTTGCGCTACGATGTACTTATCCTCTTCGTCAGCTTGCAAATATTGTACTTCGTCGGTGACGTAGCTTATCTCTTTGCCCTCTGCATCTTGCTTCTTAACTACCTTGCGGTACGGAGCTTCGATAAATCCGTACTCGTTGACTCTTGCATAGGTAGCAAGCGAAGATATAAGACCTATGTTTTGACCTTCAGGAGTTTCGATAGGACACATACGGCCGTAATGCGTATGGTGAATATCGCGCACTTCAAAGGAAGCTCTTTCTCTGTTAAGACCTCCGGGACCGAGCGCCGACAACTTACGCTTGTGAGTAAGTTCCGCGATAGGATTGTGGTGATCCATAAATTGCGAAAGCTGTGACGAGCAGAAGAACTCTTTGATTACCGCTGTCACCGGCTTGATATTGATAAATGTCTGAGCTTTGAATTCACCGTCTGCTTGAGTTACCAGCATCTTCTCCTTGATGCCTCTGTCAAGTCTTGTAAGACCTACTCTGAATTGATTTTGCAACAACTCGCCTACCGAACGTATTCTTCTGTTGGCAAGGTGGTCGATATTGTCCTTTTCGCCAAAGCCTACGGAAAGTCCGAGGTTATAAGATACGGTAGCGACAACGTCGTCAAGAGTAAGATTTTTAATAACAAGTTTATCTCTGTTTTCAGGCAACTTGATAGCGTTCTTCAAATCTTCAAGTTCTTGATTTTCTTGCATCAATTTTACAAGCGCAGGAGCGTACACCTTTTCCAATATGCCCAACTCTTTTGCGGTAAAGTCAATCTTATCGCCATAGTATGACTTGAGATACTCAATCATATCAACGGTGTTGTTACCAATAACCTTAAACTCTTCAGGCTCGTCTTCCTTGACGTTCTTTTTCTTGAGGTAAACTACGTTAACACCTGCGTTTTGTATTGCAGTTGCCGTCTTAAGATCGACTACTTGTCCTTGCTCTGCCAATACTTCTCCGTCCGCACTTACGACGTCTTTTGCCAAAGTATGTCCTTCGATTCTCGTAGCAAGCGCAAGTTTTTTATTGACTTTATATCTGCCTACGCGCATAAAGTTGTACTTTTTGTCATCGTAGAAAGTAGATTCAATAAGTTGAGAAATACCTTCCTGCGAAGGGATTTCACCCGGACGCAAACGCTTATAGAGCTCTATTCTGGCATCTTCGATAGTCTTGGTAGCGTCCTTTTCGATAGTCTTTATAAGTATATCTTCTCTGCCAAACACTTCGTAAAGTTCTTCGTCGCTACTGATACCAAGCGAACGCAAAAGTACCGTGGCAGGAATTTTGCGGTTACGGTCTACGTTGACCCACAAAATGGAATTGAGATCTTGCTTGAATTCAAGCCAAGCTCCTCTGTTCGGCATAATAGTGGTTTCGAATCTCTCGATACCCGACTTGTCCATTGAGCTGACGCTGTAAACGCCCGGGCTTCTGACCAACTGACTGACGATAACGCGTTCTGCGCCGTTGATAATGAAAGAGCCGTTGTCGGTGATCATAGGTAAATCGCCCATGAATACCTCCTCTTCCGTAATCTCGCCCGTCTCTTTGCGAACAAGTCTTACTTTGACACGCAACGCTCTAGCGTAAGTCGTATCGCGGTCTTTGCACTCTTTAATGGAATACTTGGTCTCATCGTCAAGCTTAAATCCCAAATAGTGCAATTCGAATCTTCCGCCTCTATCGCATACGGGAGAAAAGTCGTCGAGGACTTCTTGGATACCCGTCGTGATAAACTGCTTGTAAGATTCTTTTTGAAGTTCGATCAAATAAGGTATTTCAAGCGGTTCGTGAATTTTGGAGAAACACTCACGCTCCGTATTGCCGTATTTGACTGTATGAGTTCTTTGAGGCATATTGCACCCTCCTTAAAAAATTTCCGAATAATTTGTTTGTACACCGTCCTAAACTGCTGTTTTTAAGGCTAATTAGGCAGTATACATAATTACACAATTATAGATTGTAACAAAAGAGGCAAGCAATGTCAACGATTTTTATTAATTTTTTATTAAATTTTTATTTATATAATATTATAAATCTATGGCTTGACTTGATTTACCGTCCTCTAATTCTCCTACGCAGTATAATTTTCTTTTAGCCCGTATAAATATCTTCTGCTATGGCAATAATTATAATTTTCAGCCAAACTGAACAATGTTTGGATATTTTTATAATATATATGGAACTTTTTATAATATATCTGCAATTTTTTTATAAAATAAATTACATTATTAATTTAACTAATAGCCTTGAATATTGGCAGTAGATTTGCTATAATATTTTATATATATTATAATATTATAAATCTTTTATCAATATTAAGAGGAAATATGAGATTAGACAAGTTTTTGAAAGTATCGAGAATAATAAAGCGCAGAACGGTCGCTAACGACGCTTGTGACAGCGGAAGAGCGCAAATCAACGGACGTCAAGCCAAGGCGGGCACACAAGTCAAAGAGGGCGACGTAGTTACGCTTTTTTTCGGCGATAAGGAGTTTTCTTTTAAGATTCTGCAGGTAAACGAAAACGCAAAAAAACAAGAATGTAGCGACATGTACGAGGTTATCAGCGATGAAATTTAACGTAATACTTGCCTGTGGCGGAATGGGCGAAAGATGCGGACTTGGTTACAATAAATTACTGTTGAACGTAAACGGTATGCCATTGCTTGAAAAGACAATAAATTGCTTTTGCCACCAAGATATATCTAAAATCATAATTGCCTACAACGTAAAAGATAAGTCTACAGTAGAAAATATTGTCAAAGGCAGAGATAGTATTATACTCTGCGAAGGCGGAACGACGCGCTCCCAATCTATTTCCAACGCGCTCAAATACGTAGATAGAGATTGCGACTACGTAATCATTCACGACGGCGCAAGATGCTTTTTGCCGAAAGATAGTTTAGTAAGAGGTATGCAAGACGCAATGCAATTCGGCAATAGCGTACTTTACGTCAACAGCGTAGATTCCTTACGTATTTTGCAAGACGGCGATTCTCTACCTATCGACCGCTCGAAGATTGCGCGTATACAAACTCCGCAGATATTCAAAAAGGACGAAATACTCAATGCATATGCTCTAGCTAACGGCAAAGACTTCTCTGACGACGCTACGCTCTATCAAGAGTATATAAAAAAGCCTATTCACTTGACGTACGGCAGTGAAGAAAATATCAAAATCACTACTCCGTCAGACTGTAAAAATCTAAACGGCGGGTATTTGATAGGCAACGGTTGGGATACCCACAGACTTGACGTGGGCAGAAAATTGATACTAGGCGATGTGGAAATTCCGCATGATAAGGGACTTGTCGCTCACAGCGACGGCGATGTGCTTATACACGCAATTATGGACGCTATACTTTCGGCTATGCACGAGAGAGATATTGGCGTACTCTTCCCCGATAGCGACGATAAATATAAGAATATATGCAGTGTAAAATTGCTTCAAGAAGTTCTTAAATTAGTTAATTCAAAAGGACTTGCCGTCAAGTCGGTAAGCGCGGTAATTATGGCGCAAAAGCCAAAACTATCGCCCCATATCCCCACGATACAAAATAATCTTGCTCAAATAATGGGTATTGAGGAGAACTGCGTAAGCATTTCCGCCACCACCACAGAAAAGTTGGGTATGGCAGGTCGCGAAGAAGGTATTAGCGTAAGTAGCGTGGCGGTACTTGAATATAAGTAATGTCACCGAACTACCGACCGCATATATCAGCCGTCTTATTTGCTACGGTTTCGTTTTTCTTCTCTATATTCTCTATAAGTACGTATCATATCGCGTATCATTATAGTAGAAATAAAACCTGCAATTGCAACTAGGAATAGTAACAAGATTATCTCTTCAATATTGCCTTTAGAAACTCCGCTTGATAAAACACAATATAAAATTAAAATGCCCCAGAGAAATATCATTGACGGAACATATAAGGTGAGGAATTTATGCCAATGAGACTTAGGATACTTAGCTTTTAATATAGGACGCAACGCCAACATGCATAACGCTAAAAGCGATACTACGATTATTCCTATTCCTATGTAGATATACATTTGGTCGGCTATAGGAGTTACTATATCGGTCGGGTTGCTGGGATTGACGTATATCGTAATCTTTTCACCAACTTCATAAGGTATAGGATTGACGCTAAGACGGCTCTCTACTGTATACTCTTCGCCGTCATAGACGTAGTTAAAAACAGGATATGGCGACAAATGCGAAGGATGATAATTGCTTCCAGAATATGACGACGGCTTATATCTCCATTCATACTTTACTATTGTCGCTTGCGTGGGGACAAAACTCTTGTCTCGAAATAAACTTGGCTTTGCGCCGTAAATAATGAGAAAAACGCCGACAAATATTATTAAAACAAAAACCACGAGAGGCGCGATTGATCCACAAATTGCAGAGCGCGTTCTGGTACCTTTTTCATATACTTCGATAGGTACTTCAATAAATGATTTTTCGGTATTTTTCCCGTCTTTTTCATTGTCTTTTATAAGTTTTTTATTTTTGTACTTGCCTCTCATACGCTTATTATAACATATAACTCTAGAATTAAAAAAGTGATTGCCGTTATTTTAATGAGATTAGCGCTTGTTATCTTTTGACTGCTCTTTGAAGAGTTCGGGATACTGCTCTTTGAACTCTTCCATTTCCTTTAACGTCTCGTCAATTTCGGCAACTTTTTTGGCGATTCTCTTTCGTCTCATGGTATTTTCTACGATACTCTTTATCATTACTATTGAAATAAATACCGAAAAAATTAACGCTACTATAAAGACAATCAACGCATTTATATTCCACGCCGAATGCGCTTTCATCATAATAGCCGACACGATAGTAACCGCCCAAGCGAAAATGGCAAACGGCAAATAACGTCCGACGTAGTCTGTCCAATCGGCTTTGGGAAACGCTGCGTCCAATACCGGCGCAGTAGTAAAACACAAAGCGCAAAAAGATATGACCAACATCAAACTGCCGAAAATAAAGAAAAACTGCGTAGTTGTTTGAGATTCAAGTTCTTTTGGATTTTTTGGATTGACGTAAATAGTAGTAGTCTCACCTACTCTGTAAATGGGGGAATTACCTCCGGTCTTGTCGGCAACGATATACTCTTTTCCGTCAAATTCGTATTTGAAAACCGCGTGATAAAAACGCTCAGTTTTGTTATTTTCTTTATCATATTTTTCTTGAACTTCTTGATTGACTACAACCGCCTCGGTTTTCACCCAATTATTATGGCGAAACTCTTTTCTTACTCCGCTGTAAATTAAAAATGCAATACCGCTACAAAATAATAGACCGAAAATTATCCAAGCTACAATAGTTTTGCGTATTGCTTGACGTAATTTATCATTTCTATTTCTTTCCTCGATTTCTTCTTGAGAATTTTCGTCAACTGCAACTTCCTGCGATTTCAAATTATTAGCTTTTCCCATACTATTCCTAATTCTGAGAATTGTCGCTTAATACTTCTTTTTTCTCTTTATAAAATACTTTTAGAGCTTTGATATATTTCTTGATTAAAATAATTAATGAAAATACAAGTACGGCAACAACGCAAAAACCTATGAACGTCAAAACCAGCGCCGGAAAAATCTTTGCGCTCTCTAGCGTAAAACTTACGACGAGATACTTTGCCGAACAAATAAATACGAAAAATGCAATAAGCGCAACGACCAATACTCCCAGTGCGCCTATTATGCTAAATGGCATGATATAAAGCCACTGATATAATTTCATATTCTTTTTTTCTTTATCATTATTTGCCATAAGATTAGTTTAGCACAAAATATTAGTTTTGAAAAGTATTTGTTATTATTTAATCGGTTGAGATTTCTCCATTACGCTTTGCTCCAGTCGCAATGACATAGACTGATTAAAATTTAGGAATGATATAGTGGAAAGTTATAGCGACAACTACCGCAAATGCGAACAGTCCGCCGACTATTGCAAAATTCTCTTTAATATGCTTGTTGGACTTAAAAAGAAATGCTATACCAAGTCCCGCATTGACGATAAGACCGCCAAGACATGCGCCGAAAGAAATAGTTCCGTCTAAGAACAGTTGGGTGATAATTACGCTTGAAGCGCAATTTGGAATAAGTCCTACAAGCGTAACCAAAATAGGTTGCAATACTCCGCTTTTGGACATAAAGTCTGCAAGTCTTTCCTCTCCAACGAAGTAAACTATTATACCCATTATTATATTGATGATAAGTATATAAGCCAAGATTTTGAGCGTATGCAAAAGCGGATGCACGAGATACTTTTTGACGTTGCTCTCCTTGCCGTCGTCTATATGATGACCACAACAGCCTTTATGTATATCCACGTCTTCGGCAGTTTGCTCCTCATGGACATGATCGTGTTCAGCATCGTCGTGAGTATGCGATTCCGTATGAACGTGATCGCTCTCATGCGCGTGGTCATCGTGAGTATGCGATTCATGACCATGCTCCTTTTGAGCCGACTTCTTGATGGCAAGTCTTGCGAATATATCTACGGCATAACCTACTATAAGAGCCAAAACTATCTTGGAAAGTATGAGGGCAAGAAGCTTAAGCCACACGCCTTGCTCATTGATATTGGATAAAAGTATTGGCAATGCCTCGTCGGAAGTTGCGATAAATACTGCAAGCAAAGCTCCTAGAGTAATCTGTCGGCGGGAATATAAATCAGACGCAAGCACTGAAAAACCGCATTGCGGAACTATGCCGAAGGCTGAGCCAACGGCAACAGAATATTTTGATTTAAGTTTTGAATTCATTTTGACGGCAATCTTTTGCTCGACAAGCTCAATGAGGATATAAAATATCAAAAGTATCCAAGAGAGCTTGAGCGTATCCAAAAGCGCGTCAAGTAAAACGTCCCACATACAAGACATTATAATGCAAAATACCGATTTTTCAAAACGAATGAAGCCAAAAAATTAAATTCACTTTCTTACGCTACCATTTGACTTGCGGTATTATTTTGAGGCAGTGAAAATACTATTGAAATTGCCGAGCCTTTATTATAAGCGCTTGGGTCGTCTTTAACTATAGTGTTATAGGATTTAATTCTCGTCTTAAGTATGCCTACTCTGCTGACGTATCTGTTAAAGGCCTCGCTTACTTTTTCCGCAGACATATCCTCGCCTAGCATAACACTAAACGACATTCCCTCCAGCGACATTCCGCTCTTGTCAATATACTCGAAGATATAGCTCAACTCGTCTACTGCGCTGAATCCCTGAGTATCGTCGCCGTCAAGATATAAGTCGAATGTACGTAAATAAGTGGTTGTGCTTATGATACCTGTTTTTATAGTAATCTCAAGTTGCAATTTGAAGTTAGCGTAATAATTAAATTGACTGTCCGCGACATACTGAGAATACTGATTGGAATTATAATTATCAACCTCGCTTCTTTCTTCGTCGGTAAACAAGAAATATTTGCCGTTGACGTACTCATAATAATTCACGCTTGAGCCGTTTGTTATGCCGAAAGCCGGATTACCCCAAGTTGCATCGGAAATGAACCATTCGCCCATTAACTGAATTTTGTTCCAAGCGTGACCTGCATCTTGCGCGCTAGCGTCCTTTAACTTACCGGTTACTCGCACGCAATCAATACCCTCTATTGCGCACATAACGGCGTACGCTTTGGACAATCCGTCGCATACCGCAGAGCCGTTAAGCACGCCCTCAATATAAAACGCGTTATATTTATAACTTGCCTGCGACACTTTTCCCTCTGCAACGTTGTAATCGTAATAAACATTGACCACAAGCCAATCAAAGATTGCCCTCGCCTTTTGCAAATCCGTCATTCTATCGTCGCAAATGCTACGCAAAATCGTCTTAAATTGATTGTATATCCTGTAAGCGGGAGTATTAATTGAAAGCAAAGGACGATAACCGTGAGAAAGCACATAGAAGAGTTGGTCGGACGTAGAACATTCATACTCATTCTCTACGTAATTTATAGCAAATTCGTCAAACGTTGCGCTTCTGTTGCTCTCGTAATTATTGAATACATTACCTACTTGTAAGTAATAATCTTTCTCATCAGTCGCAGAAAGAGTGGCTTGGCCGCTTACGCTAGAACTCATATATACGCAACAAGTATTATTCTCGCACTTGTAAGTTGCGCTTAACATTCTTGGGAAAGTACTCTCTCCCAACGCCTTAACTACTTCCGCCTGAATATTCTCTCGACCGCTTACGTAAGTAACTCTCTTGGGCGTATATTCACTATGGATATTATAGAAAAGAATAAACTCCACAAACGCCAACATATCCTCATAACTGCCAATAGTCCTGATATCGGTGATTTTATACCAACCTCTATCTAAGAAGCCTGAGTAAACAACGTCTTCCCAACGCGCATATAACGTCAAATCGCTATCGGGCATATAATGCAAATTGTGTCTTACGCTCATATCTTCGTCTATATACCACACTAGTTTTTTAGACCCGTCTTGTGAGATAACGTTGGCAGGTCTTGTCAAAGCTGTCCCAGGATAAAGGGTCTGTTCTTTATACTCGCTAGCGTCTACGTCATCCGGCAAAACGTAAGACAACGTCGTAGTGTCGTCGATATTCACGTACTTTGCATACAATACGAGATTGCGCGTAACTCCCGACAAGGAAGTCAATTTTTCTTGGAAATTCTTATCGAGATACCAACCTACAAACTTCTTTTCTATGTTAGACGCATCTGCGTCTTGCAATTCAAAAATATCCTCTACAGTAAACTCTTCCTTATTGTCCGGACTGTTTACTCCGCCGTTCAAAACGTATTCTATCGTGTAAGTTATGACGGAAAATTTAGCTTCAAATTGAGCGCTGGAATTAGGCAAACTTTCCTTATCGTCAAAGTTTACTTCTTTACCGTTATACGTCCAGTATAAGAAGTCATACCCGCTTTTACGCACGATAGGCACTACGATTTCGTCGACGCTCTCAACTACTTGAATGGAATCTCCGCTGATAAACTCGGCATTTGGAGCATAAAAATGGAAAACTAAATTGTTAGCGCCTGACGACAGCTTAATTACGAATTCCTTGACAACTTCTCCATTGAAGTCGCCTATTCCGCTTATCTTGACGCGTCCCTTGCCGACTTCGATATTGTTAGAATATTCAACGGTATAATCTACGTCTTTTTGTAATACTTTACCTGCATACTTTACCGTTACTTCAGGAGTAATAGCCTGCCCCGTATACTCATAAGTTTGAGCAGAAAGAGAAACTTCGCAATTTGAAATATGCGTCTTAAAATTATTAAAATTGCAAGCCGTCAACGCCATTAGCGTCGCAAGCAATAATATCAATATTACGGCTAGGCTTCTCTTTCTATTTTTCATTTATTGCGCTCCGGCAGATATGCTTCCAATTTGTAAATCGGCATATCCATTTCCGTGTATTTATATTCATGTTCCGTCATTATATTGTCTTTGCAGTCGGAGTTATGTAAATCAAGCGTTAAGTTTTTAAGCGCAAAACCGTTTTGCGACAATTCACAAACAGTATACTCAAACATTCCTCTATTATCCGTCTTGTGATAAATCTCTCCGCCCATTGCCAATATATCTTTATAAATCTCCAAAAACTTCTTATTGGTAAGTCTTTGCTTTTCGTATCCTTTTTGCGGTAGTGGCGTGGGAAAATTGATATATATCTTCGATACGCTGTGAGGCGGAAAATAACTGGGCAAGCACTCTGCTCTGAGTATCATAAAACGTACGTTTTTCAAGCCTTCTTTGTCTATCCTCTCGCAAGCCTCGACTATGACATTGGAAAGCATTTCTATGGCTATAAAATTGACGTCGGGTCTAAACCTTGCAAGACCTGCTATAAATCTGCCTTTGCCACAGCCTATCTCCAAATGTACGGGGTTGTCGTTGCCAAAGACTTCTTTGAAGTTGATGTAGTCTTTCTGTGACACGGAAGTTTTCATATTGAGGTCTTCAATAGTGCGTTCTATAATTAAATGACGCACAGCTTCAAGACGTTCGTCCAAATTATGCTTTCTTCTCATTCGCATATCAGTTACCTCCGCTTTACAATTCTATTTTAACATGTTTTTATGCATTTGTCTAGATACATTTTTTGTCACTGATTTTTGAACTCGCCGTTGATGCCGGCGTAGACGCTACCGAGCGCTCCCGCCTTATTACCAAGACTTGCGCGAGCTATCGGAGTAGAATTCATGCTCTTATATTCTTTTAGAAATCTCTGCCACCAGTACTGAGCCATTTCAATAACTCCACCGCCTACAATTATTAGCGAAGGATTATAGAGTTTTATCGACTTTGCAATAATTGCGCTCAAGTCCTTATAAAAATCTAAAAGCACCCTTTTGTGCGACACGTCGAGAGAATTAAATAAGTGATATAAATTTTCATTGCCGTATCTCTTTAGCGCCGTTGCGGAAACGTATTGCTCGGCGCACCCCTTTTTCCCGCAAGCGCAAATTCTTCCGTCTTCATGTAATACGCAATGTCCTAGATAAGTGTCCGTAACGCAATTACCGTCGAGTTTTTTGCCGGCGAGGAATGACGCCCCAAGTCCAGTACCTATAGTAAACATCATTACGCTGTCAGCCCTTTTGCCTGCGCCCATAAAACTTTCGCCGATAAGCGCGCCCACAGCGTCGTTGACGACAACTACTCTTTTGCCAAAATGCTCGCTTAGGATTTTAGAGAGCTGTGTACCCGAATAATGAGGTATCGTCGTAGCGTAAACCACCTCACCGCTATCCCAATCTATCGAGCCTGCAGTCGCCACTGCTATAATTTCGCAATCTTGCCACTTAAAACGCTCGATTGCTTTGATGATATTGGCAATCACGACGTCCCTACCGCCATTTGCTTGCGACGGAATAGACGCAAACTTCAAGATTTTATAGTCGTCGGCATTTTGCGCTTCGCCTACTTCTATCAAAGCGCTCTTTATACTGGTACCGCCTACGTCTACGCCTATTGCTAACATTACTCCATTCTCTCCAATAAATTATCCTTTATAAATTTCTATAGAAAAGGTGTATTGACGACTTTCGCCGACAGCAAGCCTTTCAATAAGTTCTTTGTCTTTCAACTCCCTTGTAGGGTCGGAAAAGTCCGGTATGCCCCACCAAGGCTCGACGCAATAATATGCTCCGCTTGTTGGGTGCGACCAAAAAGCAAGCGCTGTTGGATTAGAAAATTCAAACTTGAAATTCACGCCGTCGGGTCTTTTTAATTCAAGAGCGTCGAAATTTTCGTCCGTGAATATCAAAGTCTTAAGTTTTTTCATAGTTGCTTTGCTACAACTGAATTTATCCAATTCTTGATACGTATCCTTTTTTTCTATAAAATGCCCGACTTCGTCGAGATAATAGTTGTTGGGGACAATAGGTCTTTTGAATACGACAAAATTATCTGCCGTGTCGCCTTTTTCATCTACGACATTCATAGCAGGATGTCCTCCGATGCCGAAATATATCTCTTTATCGTCAAGGTTCTTGACTGTCATAGTCTTGATATACTTTGCGTCCTCGACTTTATGCTCAATCGTTAATTCAAACTTAAACGGATATACTTCAATCGTATCTTCGTCCCACAGATATTTATGCGTCACGCTGTCCGCGGTCTTACTTACAATATCAAAGTTATGACGTCTGCATATACCGTGCGACGGAATATAGTACTCTTCGCCGTCAACGGTATAATATCCGTCCTTTAGCCTTGCAACGAATGGGAATATCGTCACGTCGTGACCTGTCCAGCTTTTTTCGTCGCCTTGCCATATACATTCAAGTCCGTCCTCGTCTTGAATACTCAAAAGAGAACTTCCTACCTCGTCTATTTTTACTTTTAGTTTGTCAGAATATATGATACTCATATATATTTCTCCTTATTTTTTTACAGTTTCTTCAGCAAGTTTCTTGAAATAAGGCAACGACCGCTCTATCATATCGTAACTTACGCAATAAGCAATTCTAACGTACCCTTCGCAAGCAAAACTCCTTCCTCCGACAAGAAGTATGTTATACTCCTTTGCTTTCGCTACAAATTTACTTTCGTCAATAGGACATTTGACAAATAGATAGAACGCGCCTTGCGGTCTTATACATTCAAAGCCGTACTCCGTCAAAGCGTTATAGAGCAACTTCCTGTTCTTATCGTACGCCGACACATCGGTCTTTTCGTCAATACAACTCTCTATCACCAGCTGTTGAAGCGACGGAGCGTTGACAAAACCGAGTATTCTCGTAGCTATTCCGCATGCAACAATCAAATTATCGCTGTCCTCCGCCTCGTCCGGTATGGCAAGATAACCTATTCTTTCTCCCGGTAAAGAAAGCGACTTAGAATAGGAATAACCCACTATAGTATTGTCGTAATACTTTGTTATGAAAGGTACGCTAACGTTGTCATAGGCAATTTCCCTATACGGTTCGTCGGAAATTAGATAAATTGCTTCGCCCTTTTTATCGCTTTGTTCCTTGAGTATTTTGCCGAGTGCTTTTAGCGTATTTTCGTCGTAAACTACGCCGGTTGGGTTGTTGGGAGAATTGATAATCACAGCTTTCGTACGTCCGCTTATCGCCTTTTTCAAATTCTCTAAGTTTGGTTGAAATGTAGGCGGATTTGGCGGTACGACTACGACTTTACCGCCGACGTTTGCAATATAGTTGTTGTACTCGCCAAAATACGGCGCAAATACGATAACCTCGTCACCCTCGTTGATAATGGACTTCAAAGCCACGTTAAGACCGCCCGCGGCGCCAACCGTCATAATTATATTTTTGAAAGTAAAATTTGTGCCGTATCTTGAATTAAGATTGTCCGCGACGGCTTTTCTAACGCTTTCAAAACCGCTATTTAGCATATAACCGTGCAAAGTTAGAGCGTCGGTATTTCCTGCAATCTTAACGATCGCATCGTTGACTGCGTTTGGCGCAGGTACGCTGGGATTGCCGAGAGAAAAGTCGTATACGTTTTCTTTGCCGTATATTTCGGATAGTCTTTTTCCCTCTTCAAACATAGCTCTTATCGCAGAACCCGATTGAATTACCTCTTTAATTTTTTTAGAAATCATATCGATACCTCTTAATTAATATACACAATTCTTTATATTACCGTTGAGAAAACTCTTCACGTTGTCAATAGCAATACTCCTAAGCCTTGACTTAGCCTCTTTCGACGCCCAAGCGATATGCGGAGTTATATAGCAATTTGGCGCGTCTATCAGCGCATTGTCATTTTGCGGTGGTTCGGTAGAGAGTACGTCTGCCCCGTAGCCAGAAATCTTTCCGCTCTCCAATCCGCTTCTAATTGACTTTTCGTCTACTATTCCGCCCCTTGCCGTATTTAGAATAATTACGCCGTCTTTCATCTTGCTTATTGCTAGCTTGTCAATCATCTTATAGCTGTCGCTGTTCATGGGACAATGCATACTTATCACATCGCTTTGTCTATACAGTTCGTCAAGCGAAACAATTTCAGCAATACCGTCGTTACTGCAAGGCGTGCGCCTATACGCAAGCACTTTCATACCCAAAGCCTTAGCTATCTTCGCGACTTCTTTTGCTATCGCTCCATAGCCGACAAGTCCTATCGTCTTGCCGTCAAGCTCGGTTATACTTTGCGCCGTATAACAAAAATCTTTACATTGTGCCCAATCTCCTTGACGCACGGATAGCGAATGTTTGCCTACGCCCATTGCTATCTCCAACAACAATGCTAAAGTCAACTGCGCTACCGACTTAGTCGAGTAATTAGGTATATTGCATACGGGTATACCTCTTTGCTTGGCATAGTCTAAATCCACGACGTTGTAGCCAGTAGACAGCAGACCTATATATTTAAGTTTACCCAGCTGTGACAAAACGTCTTTGGAGAGTATTACTTTGTTGGAAATCAGTATATCCGCATGCTTTGCTCTCTCGACTACCTTATCGACAGGCGTACGCTCGTAGTATACGAGTTCTCCAAGCTTTTCAAGTTCGCCCCAACTTAATTGACCTTCGTCTGTTGTATATCCGTCAAGTATGACGATTTTCATATTTTTCTCAACCCCTTTGGATAATGATTTTTTGCTAATGCTCCATCGCATTTACACCAACCCAGAGATACGTCTTTATAAGTTGCTAACGCCCAGCCTTTGACACCGTCTGCATCCAAAGTCTGTCCGCTCAAATACTTCTCTGCGTCTTGTTTCGTCAATGACAAAACACGCTTTACTTCCCCGCTTTTCAACGCCATGGCGAGAGCGTGCGACGGCTCGAATCTATTTTTCTTGTATTCCCCAAGTTGCAGACCTGCTCTCTCTACTTTGAGCCCGTCCAACTTCGGCGTTCCCGACGGCATAGCGTACAAAATTTGTCCAAAAGAAAGATTAGCATCCAACTCTATATTGAGATTATCTTTTTGCCAAGCTTTGAATTCTTTTACGGCTTTGGGATCTGCTTTACTCGGCTGAAGCGCATACTTACTTGCGTTTATCTCTTGATTATTTTTCAGCACAGCAAAGAAATGTCCCTCTCCTTGGTATTTATGTGGGAATATCCTATTGGTCTTAACAAGTTGGTCGTTAAATTTACTGCCGTCTAAATTAAATCCATTGCAAAACTTAAACTTACTATCAATTATTTCAAAGCCCTCGTTGTTTTGCAAAAACTCGTTGATAACTTCTTCATTCTCCTGCTTGGAAAACGTGCAAGTGGAATATACTATAACTCCGCCCGACTTGAGCATTTGCACTGCGCTTTGAAGAATATTAATTTGTCTTTGTTTACAATTTTCCACGTTAGCAGGCGACCACTCATCGATTGCCAAAGGATTTTTCCTGAACATACCCTCGCCCGAGCATGGTGCGTCTACTAAAATTCTATCGAACACACCCTTTAACCGCTTAGCAAGATTATCGGGACTTTCGCTCAAAACCACGCAGTTTCTCACGCCCATTCTCTCGATGTTTTGAGAGAGTATCTTTGCTCTCGAAGGTATAATCTCATTAGATACGAGCAGTCCGTCGTCTTGTAATTTGCAAGCTATCTGACTGCTCTTTCCACCGGGAGCGGAACATAAGTCAAGTACTTTGTCGCCCATTTGAATATCCATACTCTCTACGACCGCCATCGCGCTTGGCTCTTGGATATAGAAGGCTCCGCCCTCGTGCAAGACGCTCTTTCCCGGTCGGTCGTCGCCGTTGAAATAATATCCGCTGTCGCACCAATCCACAGCCTTTAAGTCAAACTCGTCAAGGACAGCCTTACTCTCGCACTTAAGAGTATTGATTCTCAAGCCTTGAATTTTGCCTTGCTCGTAGCTTGCCAAAAAAGCCGAGTATTCATCGCCCAGTATATTCTCCATTCTCGACAAAAATTCTTGCGGTAGATTTTGCATTAAGTATCCTATTTATCTTTATTTGTTTTCTCGTTATCTTTATCTTTTGATTGATTTGGTTGTTTTTTAGGCTTTTGAATACCGTAAGACCTTATTCTACCGATACTCCAAGTCTTGACTTCTTCATATAGATTTTCGTCAATTCCCAATATCTCAAGTAATTCACCTTCCGTCACTACTTTTATATGCCCGTCCGCGACAGCCATAATATTCTTGGCGCGCATACAGTTGTCACCGTATGGCAGGAAATAATCGAGTTTGCTAATCTTTTGCGAATATACTCCGCCTTTTCTCCTTATGGCATTGACGAGAAAAAGAGCTTGCTTAAAACTATCCTTTTCAAATACCGTGGAAAAACAAAAGTGTTTGTCTACTATACTACTGCGTTTAACAAGTCTTGGGTCAGGTTTAACAAACTTGGCGTAACCTGCTAGTTTTTTTGTATACGAAACCGTAGCATAATGATTCTTTACGCTACCGTTTTCGACAGAATAAAAGGCGTTGGGGCATTCTTGCAAAAGTCCTTGCAAATCGCTTCCCTTTATCTCGCACATTTTCTTTGCGACTTGCAAAGTGAGAAAAGCGTCATAATCACTACGGTGCAAATTCTCCGTAGATATTCCAAAGGCTTCGCAAATCTTTCCAAGCCCGTTCTCGTTACTGTCGGGCATAAAATGTCTATGAAGAATTTGCGTATCAAACGCATTGAAAGTAAAGTAAGGCAACTTGTATCTATTACACTCTGACAGTAAAAAATTGATGTCGTTATTGACTGAGTGTCCAAAGATAACTACGTCGGGACTCTCCAGCAATTTTTTGAAAATCGGGTACGTCGCCTCAAAGTCGGGAGCTTTGAGAAATTCCGACTTGTCGTACCCAAGTTCTATGCCATCGCCATTCCCGCGTGAAGTATGGAACTTGCTCTTGGGATTGACAAGTATATCTTTCTGCTCTAAGACGTTGAGCCTTTCGTCGGCAAGAACATAGCCAAGCGAGCATATTTTACCATGCCCGCCAAAACAGTTTGCGCATTCTATGTCAAAGAACAGATAATTCATAGATTCCTTTTACTTTTGTGCAACATAATTTATTTATAGCAACGTAATTCCTTGCTTCTTGCAATTCTCGATTTCTCTATCGCTCCACACAGAGGGTTGTACTTCGCCTATATGTCTTTTGTCAAGCATAAACATGCAAAGACGCGATTGACCTATACCTCCGCCGATAGACAACGGCAGTTTGCCGTTGGCAAGCGCCTTGTGGAAAGGAAGCTCCAATCTATCCATAGCGTTTTCTGTCTCCAGTTGAGCAAGAAGAGCTTTTCTGTCTACTCTTATACCCATTGACGAAAGTTCCAGACCTCTGCCAATAGTGGGATAATCGACGAAAATATCTCCGTTGAGCGACCAGTCGTCATAATCCGGCGCTCTGCCGTCGTGTTTCTTACCGCTCTTTAGCGCTCCGCCAATCTGCATAATAAACACTGCTCCGTACTTCTTAGCCACTGCATTTTCTCTCTCTTGTGGAGTTAGATTTGGATACGTATCTTCCAACTCTTGAGTGGTGACGAATGATATTTCTTCGGGCAAATTGACTTTGCCGACGATATTATATTTCTCTCTTATGATTTTACAAGTCGATTTAATTACCTTGTAAATACTTCTTACGGTGTCTTTGAGAAAATCAAGGTTTCTATCTTCTGCCGATATTACCTTTTCCCAATCCCATTGATCGACATATAAAGAGTGTATATTGTCGACAATTTCATCGCGACGGATAGCGTTCATATCCGTATAAAGCCCCATGTGCATACCAAAGCCGTATTTCTTGAGAGCATATCTCTTCCATTTAGCAAGAGAGTGCACTACCTCGGCAACTTTACCGCTCTCTTTTATATCAAAAGAAACGGGTCGCTCTACGCCATTTAGATTGTCATTGAATCCGCTTTCTTGCAATACGAAAAGAGGAGCGGAAACTCTGCTCAAGTTCAACTCTTGTGCCAGCGCGGAGATAAAAGTATCTTTGCAATCTTTGATAGCCCTTTGGGTATCAAGTAAACCTAATTCGTTCATATACCACCTTAAATAATCTTTTTATAAGTTAAAAATTCTTCCATTAAAGCCTTGAATTTCTTCCCGTCGCAAGTCTTGATATACAGATAATAATAAGTACCCGCATACTCAAACCATACGTTGTAATGAAAACGGGAAAACATACCCGACTTATGGCTATATTGTATTATTATGTCGTCGACCTTTGCTTTGACAAAATCTTGCTTGTTGGAAAGCGCGGTTTGCTCATTGCAAAGACTTTCAAACATTTCCCTTTGAGTATCGTCTACGAGGACATATTCTTCTATCTCTTCGTTACCCCACATACACGCAAGGCGCTCTTTAATATAGACAAGTTTCTCGCCGTCCATTCCCTTGAAACACTCAAACGACGTGATATTCTTTGGGTCGAACAAAAGATAACTCGTACCGCTCTTATCGTTGTGCTTGGAAAGCGATCCGTCAACGTATTTGACTTCTTTTATATTCTTAGGTCGTTGAAATAATTTATTTGCCATAACTGTCCTTTAATCCCGTGATTTGATTAAATTCATACTTTCCGTCTTTGCCATATCCCTTTACTGCGCTGAAATATCCCATGCGCATAAATTGGAACCTATCGTATTCCTTAACCGTAGCAAGGAAATTTTCTCCCTTTGCATTGGGGAAAATTGTATGGCTGTTGGGCGTAAGTCTGTCGTTAAAGTCGCCCTCACCATCAAGCAATAGATAATCATATTCGTGAAGAGTGAGGTCTATGCAATCTTTTGCGTTGACCCATTGAATTACGCCCTTTACTTTGATACCTGCGTTGACTCCTCCGCTGATAGAATCTGGGATATAGTTGCAAGTTACGCTTACAACTTTTCCGTCTTTATCGCATTCATGAGATACGTATTCTAGGATATAACTTCCCTTAAGTCTTACCTTACCGCCGGGAACAAGTCTTTTGTACTTCGGTGGCGGAACTGGCGCAAAGTCCTCTCTATCGATATAGAGTTCTCTGCTGAAAGTCACCTTGTGCGTAGTCTTCTCCTCTGCATTGGGATTGTTCTCTATCTGATATACTTCATCCTCTGTAGCATTGGCAACGATAAGTTTGATAGGGTCTTTTACTACCATAACTCTGTCTGCGTTGATATTTAGATAATCTCTGACAAAATGTTCAAGCATTAGTACGTCGACTTCGCTTTGGCTCTTAGATACGCCTATCTCTTGACAAAATCTCTTAATTGCTTCCGGCGGATATCCTCTTTCTCTCATACCCGAAAGCGTAGGCATTCTCGGGTCTGACCAACCGCTGACTTTGCCTTCGTCTACGAGTTTTTTAAGATATCTCTTAGACATAATAGTCCTCGTCATTCCAAGTCTTGCAAATTCAATCTGTCTTGGTAAATCGCCGAAACCGCAATTTATCTTTACCCAGTCGTAAAGGGGTCTGTGATCCTCGAATTCAAGCGTACAGATACTGTGCGTAATTCCCTCGAATGCGTCCTCTAAGGGGTGCGCAAAATCGTACATAGGATATATACACCATTTGTCGCCGGTACGATGGTGCGTCGCTCTCAAAACTCTGTAGATTACAGGGTCGCGCATATTGATATTAGGACTTGCCATATCTATCTTTGCGCGCAATACTTTAGTACCGTCGGCATACTTACCATCTTTCATTTCTTGGAACAAACGCAAGTTCTCTTCTACGCTTCTTCCTCTAGACGGACTTTCTTCGCCAGGTTGGGTAAGCGTACCTCTCGTAGCCTTGATTTGCTCCGCCGAATAATCGCATACGTACGCAAGTCCCTTTTTGATTAGTCCGACCGCGCATTCGTACATTCTGTCAAAATAATCAGAAGCGTAAAGTTCTTGGTCCCACTCAAAGCCAAGCCACTTAATGTCCTCTTTGATAGAATTGACGTACTCTATATCTTCTTTACTCGGATTGGTATCGTCATAGCGCAAATTGCACTTGCCATGATACTTTTCTTTCATACCAAAGTTAATGCAAAGCGACTTAGCGTGGCCGATATGCAAATACCCGTTTGGCTCAGGCGGAAAACGTGTGATTATCTCCTTTGCCTTGCCCTGCGCCAAATCTTCGTTAATAAATTCTTCGATAAAATTCGTTGACTTGATTTCTTCCATATATATCCTTGTTGCTTATTTATTTCGATTATTATTTGAGTTACTTTTAACTATTCTATTCGCTCTTAGTTTTAATCTATTAGAATAGTCCTTTGATTTCATTAGTTTCAGCGTCAATCGTCATACCCAATGCGCTAGGCTTTTTACCAAGTCCGGGCATTAGCATAATGCTACCGCATACCACTACCAAAAATCCCGCACCTCCTCTTATCTCCACGTTGCGCACCGTCATAGTAAAGCCGGTAGGTCTGCCGAGTTTAGTCATATCGTCGGAAAAAGAATATTGAGTTTTCGCAATACATATAGGCAAAGAGCTCTTGCCGAGCTTGTTTATATTAGCGATACTCTCTTTTGCCCTGTCGCTATATTGCACGGCGCTCGCGCCGTAAACCTTGCTTGCGACAGCGAAAATCTTGTCCTCTACGCTCATATCAAGGTCGTAAGAAAACCTGAGTTTTGACGGCTTATCAATGGCTTTGATTACCGCTTTGGCAAGCTCTATCGAACCGTCTCCGCCCTTTGCCCAACATTCGCAAAGACAACATACTGCGCCTTCGGCTTTGCAGGCATCCTCAATCATCTTGATTTCCGCATCGGTATCGGTAATAAACTTGTTGACTGCTACGACTACGTTTTCGCCGTACACGTCGCGCAAGTTGCGTATGTGTCCCACAAGATTTGGCATGCCCTTCTCCAAGGCTTGCAAGTCTTCTTTAGCAACGTCCTCTTTCTTTATACCGCCGTTGTACTTCAACGCTCTAACGGTAGCTACAAGCACGACTGCCTTTGGCGCAATGCCTGCCACTCTGCACTTTATGTCCAAGAATTTCTCTGCGCCGAGGTCTGCTCCAAAACCCGCTTCGGTTATGACATAATCTGCTACGCTCATGGCAAGTTTTGTCGCGATAATGGTATTGCATCCGTGAGCTATATTTGCAAAAGGTCCGCCGTGTATTATTGCCGGCGTTCCCTCAAGCGTCTGCACTAAGTTTGGCTTTAGAGCGTCTTTCAATACGATAGCCACTGCGTCAACCACGCCTAAATCCTTTGCCGTTACGGCATTTCCTTTCTTGTCGTAAGCGACGATTATATTGCCAATTCTTACTTTAAGATCTGCCATATCCTTAGCAAGACACAGTATTGCCATAATCTCCGAAGCCGCCGTAATATTGAAGCCGTCGCTTCTGGGCACGCCGTTTTTAGCTCCGCCCTGTCCTACTTGAATATATCTCAAAGCTCTGTCGTTCATATCCATACAACGCTTCCAAATGATATTGTCCACGTCTATATCAAGTTCGTTGCCCTGCATGAGGTGATTGTCAAGAATTGCAGATATTAGATTGTTAGCGGTCGTGATTGCGTGAATATCTCCCGTGAAGTGTAAGTTAATATCTTCCATCGGCGCAATTTGCGCCATACCGCCTCCGGTAGCTCCGCCCTTTATGCCAAATACAGGTCCAAGCGAGGGTTCTCTCAATGCAAGACATACTTTCTTGCCGAGTTTACTAATACCGTCTGCAAGACCGATAGACGTAGTGGTCTTTCCCTCTCCAAATGCTGTAGGATTGATTGCCGTAACAAGTACGAGCTTATCCGTCTTAGGCGACGGCTTTTTGCATATCTTAGCCTTGTATTTGCCGTACAATTCCAACTCGTCGTCTTGAATATCAAGTTTTTTAGCTATTTCGCTTATGGGCTGAAGTTTAACGCTGTTTGCTATCTCAATATCGCTTTTCATAAGACCTCGCAAATTACAGTAATATATTTTATTTTATAATTATTATTAAGTAAAGTCAAGTCTATATAGAAAATAACAACGTCTACAAAGCAAAAAAATAGGCAGGGCTTTCGCCCTGCCTGAAAACGCTTTAACGTTACCAAGTTACAAATTCAGTAAGAATAGTATTAACTAAATCGTTGTCAATGCCAGTGTTGGTAAAAGTCAGTGTCAAAGTGCAAGTCTTTGAACTTGAATTTTTAATAAACTGCTCTTGATGTATAATAGATGTCCCAAAAGGCGTAACTAACGAATAATCCATTATAATGCGAACTGCAGTATCATTGTCATACTTTATCATTTCACATTTAGTAAACTTAACGGTATACCCTAATGTTTTATACATATTGAGTAAAAGATTTTTGTAATAGTCTGCAGTTACTGTGAAAAATAAGTCCGACTTGTTTTCTACTATTAGATTCATATTACTTGAATTATCAATTGGATTTAAGTAGGCCACTGTAGTATTCTGCACACTGACCTTCTGCCAATTGGACGGATAAGCAAACTTTAAGCCGTAAGACTTATTACTGTATTGGCTGTAACCTTGCGGAAGCGGTACGTTAATATTACATTCGGCATATATGGATGAATCGCTTTTCGCGCTTATTCTGAACTTGCCTGACCCCGAACCTAGAGTCTTGAGTTTGACTACGCCGTCGGAAACAACGCTATACTCCAATAAATCTTCCGAGAATGAAAACTCTAAAGTTCCGTTTGCCGGAGTAACGGTAAACTTGAGTTCATACTCCTCGCCGTTTTCCAACGTAATTTCTGTTTTTTCAAGGACTATGCTCTCTACAGGGATTGTCGCGTCGTCATTATTATCACACGCCACAGAGAAAATTAAAATGCATACAATGCACAAAACTAACATTGCTGTCAAAAACTTCTTCTTCATTTTCTACTCCTTTTGTAATTACTTATAAATTTATTTTTTTATTCTACCAAGCAGACATTTGGTAGGTTCTTTTTCAATCACAAGTCCGCAGTAATTGCACATTACGCATTGACTTTGAGTAGCCTTACCGTCCTTGAGTTTTTTTGCAAAGTTAGGCTCGCATATAAACGGACGGCACATTGACACCGCGTCTATTCCGTCATCTATCGCCTTTCGCATATCGTCAAGATTTGCCACTCCGCCAACCAATATCAAGTCAATATCCACTTTTTCTTTTATTGACATTGCCGAATTATAATTAAACATTGTCAATGGCTTTGGTTGGGGTAAAAGCGGATTGATAAGTTTTGCGCATGCAAGGCAAAACTTATTAAGAAATTTCGGCAAACTTGCCACAGGTTCTTTGTACCTAAACACCGCATCCATAGGCATACGCTTTGAGCGCATAGTATTCATACCGTCCTGTACGCTTCCGCAAGACACTTCGATAGCGTCTACTCCGTATTCTTTAAGAAGTTTACACACCTCAATAGCATAAGCAATACGCATTCCCTTCTTACGCTTGTCTGTCGCGGAAAGTTTTACCCATATCGGGAAATCTCCCACTTTGGCTCTCGCCTTTTGCAAAATCTCCTTTACGATTTTGCATCTGCCGTATATATCTATGCCGTATTCATCTTTTCTTTTATTACCGTTTGCCGACACGAAATCATGAAGAAGATAACCGTGCGCTAAATGTATTTGCGCGCCGTCAAAACCGTACTCTTTTGCCTTGACGATTGCATCGACAAAAGCGTCCTCAACTCGCAATATATCCTCAACTGTCATAGCCTTGGCTTTGTCGGGATAAAAGAGATGTCTTTTAGCGCTGGGCGCAATCTTTTTTACTCCGATTACTTTACTTGAAGTCTGCCGTCCGCAGTGCGCAAGTTGAGCAATTATAGGAGTATTGAAATTATGTATAGTATCTGTGAGTTTCCTATACTTTTCTGCGACACTATCTCCGTAAAACGCAAGGCATCTCGGATAAGACGACGCTCCCTCAGGACTCACGATCGCATAGCCCTGAATAATGCACCCCACCTCGTTTTTAGCCAAAAAAGCATATTTGCGAATAAGTTCGTCGCTAGGCCCTCCGTCCTCGTCCGCCAAACCGTCGTGAGTTGCCGAACGGATTATTCTATTCTTCAAATTTATCTTACCGACTTGGCAGTTTTCAAAGATATCCATAATATGTTTAATCTTACTAAGTATCCCGCATTTAATTGTTTTGGTTTTTAACCTCGGAGTTTATTACAATCATATCCATAGGTTTATCTGACGTATTGTTTTCAAGCACGACGCCGTCTGCCGACTTAAAATACCAGCCCTCGTCCGCTTTGTCAATAATATTATCATGAATATAGATATTTCTATGAACTGCTCCGTTGTGAATAGTATTTTCAGACATTACCTGCACGGTATAACCTTGCACTCTGCCGAATCTATTGCGCGCAATCTCCACGTCGTTGACGTTACCGCTCTCGTACCACGACTTTGCGTCGTCAGAAATGAGAATAGAATGCATAGAAGTATTGTCGAAATTGTTATCGGTAATCTTCACTTTGCCACCGCTCGTCATCAATACGCCTCTCGTAATAATTCTTGTCATAAAGTTGTGAGAGAACTCGACGTCGGGCGTAGCAGACTTATCTTCTATTACTTCGCCCACTATTGCTTGAGAAGTATCGTCAAGTTGCAATCTAATCGTAGTTTCGTTGACGAGCTCCGACGCTAATATTTTAGCTCTGCCGTGTTCAAGTAACGAATGCGTATCGACAAAAGCAATCTCATCGCCCACACGCAAAGGATTGAATCCGTGCGTTTGATGATGACAAAATCTTACTTCAATCTTATCTCCGACAATTTTCTTAATCTTGAAGTGTATTCCGTGAACGTTGAGCGTGTCATCGCCCGCGCCTACAAATTCGCTGTTTGTTATTGTTACTTGTCCGCGACACATACAGATATGCGCAAAATCCGCCGAAGATATCATAAGTTTAGAACTATCTTCGTACGGTTTGAACTTACAATCGTTGATTAGCAAATTACTTGAGTTTTGCGCGACGTACGCCAAACCGTAATTAAAACCTTGATTTACGCTCTCCAGCGAAACGTTGTCGCTCCTGTCTACGAATATACCGTTGTTGTTTCTCAACTCGTCGTATACATAGTATCTATCGCCAACTCTGAATCTTGATGTGTGCAATACTTTTGCTCTAATTTTATGCGGTTCAAGTTCTTTTATATAGTAGGCGCTTCTCAATGGATGAGCCTTTCTCATTATAGTATTTTCGTCCTCTTTTGGGATATATCCGAACCACCAACCAAACGCCGACTTTCTGAATCTTGAACGATAGTCTTCTCCCACAAAATAATATCTGCAATGAAATTTATGATACCTAGATTCTCTATCGATTTCAAAGTCAACGTGCGTCTTACCTACCTCGACGACTTTCAACTCGTGCATATCGGGATTGTCTACTCTTATAGATAAGTTTTTGAGTTTAATATTTTTGCTGTTGACAATAGCGATATTCGTCATCTTACCGTGAATAACAAATACACACCCATTGCCGTCTATAGTCAAATCTTTTTGTCCCTCTATCCATATACCTATGTTGTTGCGGTGAGGTACAGTGCCCCTGCGCCACTGTTTATCTCCAACTGTATTTGTTATAAATAGGTCTTTCGTACATACCTTGTTGGCATAAAGGTGGTACTCTCCGTTTTCAAACGTAAGAGTTTTTTCTCCCTCAATATTTTCTAATTCGCAAAGCGCCTTTTGAAGAGTATGACTTACGTCCTCGCCTGCGATTACTCCGTATTCTTTTGCATCGTAATTCATAGTTACTCCTTTATTGCCCTAAGGCTATTGGCTTTATTTTTGTTGAGTTTCAAACTTAAACTCTCCTATACCTAGGGCAATAATTTCGCCCATCATATCCGTAAGTTTATCCAATGTAACGTTCAATCTACCTTTGAATACGTCGACGTACATACTGGCAAATCCATTGGTATAAAATCTGACAAAAAGCAAAAACTTCTCTTTCCCGTGTATTTCATCAGTTTTTATTTCTTCCACAACCGTAGCGACAAAAAACTCTTTGAGTTTATCAATGAAGTTCTCGCCCACTTTTGCGCATATAAGACGCTTGTAAAAGTCATAGTCCTTTTGCAAAAAGTCGGCAATCTCCCTCAAAAACGGCGTAGGATTGGCTATAATACTTTCCTTGTACGCTGAAAAGAGCGAAAGTATTTTATCCGTTACTTCTTTCTCTATCTCTTCAAGTACGTCGGTAATATTGCTATAGTGCGCATAAAACGTACCGCGGTTAAGCCCCGATAATTTAACTATCTCCGTAACGGTTATTTCTTCTAAATCTTTTTTTTGCAACAACTTGGAAAACGCATTCTTTATTAGTTTCTTCGAGCGGAATGCGCTCCTATATTGGGTTCTTTCTATCATCATATCCTCTAATGTTGATTATACACGACACTTGTTCAAAAGTCAACACCTGTTTAAGATTGTAACCGAGAATTCATGAAATAACACACTTGATTTGTTATTTCGCTGAATTTATAGCGTCGATGTTTCGACGTAGAAATTAATTACTTTGTAATAGCAACTTTGTATACTTCGTCTTTACTTAGACCATTTGCTTTGGCCACTTGCTTAATTGCGTTTTTTTTATCCATACCGCTACCTAGCAATTCGTCAAGTTGTTCCTCTATAGTGCCTTGCGGTTTTTGCTCTATATCGTCAGCGCATTCAACGATTAGCACATACTCTCCCTTAGGCGCTTCTTGAACACCGTCAGCCAAAGTTGTAATTATATGCTCTTCGTGAATCTTGGTGATTTCTCTTACGATATGCAATTTCCTATTGCCCAAAAAATCGTGTAAATACTGTATATCCTTATTTATATCATAAGGAGAAGAATAAAAGACCAAAGAAGTCTTGACGTTCTTGAAAGGCGTTAGAAGCTCAGCTCTTTCTTTGTTTTTGTCTGGCAAAAAACCAATAAATGTGAAAACAGACTGACATATACCTGACAGCGCCATTGCGCTCGTCAGCGCACTCGCCCCGGGTATTACGTTTATCTCCACATCCCTTGCCAAAAGTTGATTTACGACAATAGCGCCGGGGTCGGATATGCACGGCATACCGGCGTCAGTGATGAGCGCCACATCCTTGCCGTCTTTTATCATTTCATAAATCTTGTCTACACTTGCCTTTTCGTTAAACTTATGACAGGCAAAAAGAGGTTTTTTTATCTCGTAATAATTGAGCAATTTGAGAGAATGGCGAGTATCCTCGCACGCTATAGCGTCGACTGATTTGAGCGTCTCCAACGCCCTCAAAGTAATATCGGAAAGATTTCCTATAGGCGTACCTACAAGATATAATTTTGACATATCCACCTCTCTATACCGTATATATTTATCATAGCACATATTGACTGCTTTGCAATAGCAAATGAAAAATTTTTGTATAATTTATTTACTTATCAAAAAAAACGCGTATAATATATGTATATGACAAATTACGACAAAAAAATACGTAATTCTATAATAGCATTAGTCAGCGCTGTGGCAATTTTGGGAATCACTGTTGTCATATCTTACTTTGTCATATACGGACCGCACGGCATTACTCTTCTTGGCAATAAGAATAAAAAAGCATTGTCTTACGCGAGCGGAAGCGCTTCTGCCAAGCAAGGCTCAACGGTATTCTTTGGAGATTCCATAACTGAGATGTGCGACCTAAATGCGTATTATCCAAACGTGAACTCATACAATAGAGGAATCTCCGGAGATACGACTGAGAATATGCTCAAGCGCGTCGAAACCAATGTACTTGCGCTTGCTCCGTCTAATATCGTTTTCTTGGGAGGTACAAACGATATAGGTAAAAATGTACCCCCGCAAGATATTGCGAATAATATAGAGCAGATTATTCAAAAAACGCAACAAGCGCTTCCCGATTGCAAAATATTTATTCAATCAGTCTATCCAGTAAATCCTACAAGAAAACCCACCTTCTATAGCAAAACAGGCAATCGTACAAACGATACCATTGACGCGCTTAACCTGCTTATACAAGAATTTTGTTATAACTACGGTTGCACTTATATCGACGTCAACTCTTATCTCAAAGACCAAGACGGAAATCTCCAAAAAGCGTTTTCTATCGACGGGCTTCACCTTACAAAACAAGGTTATGAAAAAGTCTCAAGAATAGTTGCGCCTTATCTTGAGGATTTTGTTTAATCAAAAATTATAGACTAAGCAAATGCCGAATTATTTGTAATAAGTAATTCGACATAATTTTTTGAAGAAGTAATTAAGCAAAACATATTGCTACATAGGTTTGAGATTTTTATTAAGCCTATCTACCATCCAAATAATCCGTTTTTCTCGTCCTGCCTCAGTTTTGGCATCCAAATATGCTTTTACGTAAGTTTTCTTTACCGACAATGACATTGCCACAAAGTTACTAAAGGCAGGCTCATATTCTTTCAAAATATCGGATAAGTAAGCGATTTGTTCTTCAGTAATTATTGCGGGTTTAGGAGCGTCCCACTGACCGTTCTTTTTGGCGTCCTCAATTTTCTTTCTACCGAAGTCAGTCATAAGTCCTCTTTCTTCGAGTACTTTTACCAACGCTTTATTCTTTTCAGACCATTTGCTGTTTGCTCGACGCATAGAAAAGTATTTTTTATAAGTATTTTCATCAAGCCTTTGCATTTGCCCGTCAATCCAACCAAAGCACAAAGCCTCTTCAAGAGCTTCGTCCGCTTTTATCGTTTTCAATTCACCTTTTTTGCCAAACAAAAGCCAAACCCCGTTAGTATCAAGACAATTCTTCGATAACCAATTTCTAAATTCCACTCTATTAGAAAATAATAAAATATCATTCATTATTATTTGTTACCTCCTAAAAAATTTAGCATTTTATTGCTTTATACCTTAATCTAACATAATCAGCATACCATTTCCCATTTTGAAAAAGTATTGATTTAAGCAAACTTACAACCGCACTGATAATTTCATTTTCAGTTACCTTATCTATATTCTTAAATGGAGTTCTTACAAACATTTTTATCCAATCATATAATCCGTTTTCCCCTTTCAATTCCGTTAATCTATCAAATAGTATAGCATTATTTTCAAGTAAAGTCAAATGGCACTGTGACGGGCGCAAAAATCGTTTTCTTAATATAATTGACATTTGTTTGCATATATCTTATCATATATCTATGAACACTAAATCATTAAAAAATGGTTTACCATCTCGAAAAAAGGCTGAAGAACTCTTAGAAGAAGCCGAAAGTTGTAACAAAGGTCCGTGGGCAAATCATAGTCGCAATGTTGCTTTATGCGCAGAAAAGATAGCAATAGCGTGTGGTATGGATGGAAACAAAGCATATATTTTGGGCTTGTTGCACGATCTAGGCAGAAAATTCGGAGCACGTCATCTAGCGCACGTTTATGACGGATATAAATATATGCTTGGATTGGGGTTTACGCAAGTTGCAAAAATTTGTTTAACACATTGCTTTGGTATACAAGATATTAAAACCTATATAGGAAAATTCGATATTCTCGAAAGTGAGCAACTAGAATTGGAAATTGCTCTCAATTCCGTAAAATATGACGATTATGATAGGCTTATCCAAATTTGTGATGCTTTGGGCGGGGCGGAAGGTATAGTGGATATTGAAGCACGGATGCAAGACGTTAAAAATAGATATAGCAACTATCCGCAAGAGAAATGGGATAAAAATATCGAATTAAAAAAATATTTTGAAAAGTTAGCAAATAAAGATATTTATGAAATAGTCAACAAATAATTGTCCACATAAAAAATCATTTTACGCTATCACTGTTCCATAGTAATAAAGTCGAACTATTTGTTATAATAGTTCGTCTTTTATTGTAAAAAATCACAACCCAATTCAAAGTTAGAATTAGGTTGTGATTGGTGCGCCTTCAGAGACTCGAACTCTGGACCCAATGATTAAGAGTCATTTGCTCTACCAAC
>JAIDUT010000016.1 GCA_029060065.1 Clostridia bacterium
GCATAAAATGTATTGGCTGAAAAGCCATACTTCAATACCAAGGAGAAATTATATGTTCTGTAACTCATGGTGCAACAATAACAGCACTAATTTTAACAACAATTCTTGCTCTTGCAACTCCTGCGGTTGTAACAATAACCGTAGCAGATGCGGTTGTAACTCTAATAACGGTTGCGGTTGCAACAACGGCTGTGGCTGTAATAACGGCCGTAGCTGGAACAATGGCTGTGGCTGTAATAACGGCCGCAACTGGAACAATGGCTGTGGCTGTAACAATGGTTGCGGTTGCAATAGACAACGTAGCAACGGAGGCTGCGGTTGGTATACCTGCCCTTGCTCGTGCAGTAATAACAATTTTTTTTGGACTTCGTCGACAGTGACTAACCAAGTACCGCCGACTACTCCAACTGTAAATCTTGGTTACTTTACCAATCCTAGCGCTACGGCAATCTCGGCCGGAGCAACTATTCCCCTTTCTTTGACTAGACAAATCGGTCAGCAAATTACTTCAAGCGGTAGCGGAGCGCTTTTGCCTACCGGAGTGTATGAGGTAAGTTATTCGTTGAGCGGAACTCCGACAGCTACGCCTACGACTCCGCCCGAAAGCGTTAGCGTAGGTATAAAACTCAACGGCGTAACGATACCGATATTCACCCAATCGGCAAGCGCAACGTCGACGACTAGCCCTTACAACA
Source organism: Clostridia bacterium (assembly GCA_029060065.1). Classification (GTDB taxonomy): domain Bacteria; phylum Bacillota; class Clostridia; order Christensenellales; family UBA3700; genus RACS-045. The sequence goes on from JAIDUT010000016.1 coordinate 696, forward strand.
TTTCGTCGCACGGCATAATCGACGTCACTGCGCCAAACAGCATTCTTACTCTTGCCAACTTGGGAGCAGACTCGCAAAACTATACCGATGTGAATCTCGTCGTAAGAAAGATATAAACCCAATAAATTAAGAGGAGCGTATCGAAAGATATGCTCCTTTTTTAGGTGTTCGGTGAGAAGGAAGCTGTCGTCTACAACAAGATGCACAATACTCCGCCCTTACCCTCGTTAACGATTCTCGTAACCGTCTTACGGAGCTTTCCGCGTACGTCTTCAGGCATAGCCATGAGTTTGTTATTAAGACCCTCTTTTGCAATAACGTTGAGCGTCTTGCCAAACATATTAGTATCCCAAATTCCTTGACCGTCCTCGCCAAACTCTTCAAGCCACGACTTGAGATTTTCTTCATTCTGCATATCGGCGCTGAGTACCGGATTAACTTCCGTCTCTACATCTACGCGCATAATATGCATTGCAGGAGCCGAAGCCTTGAGCTTGATACCGTACTTAGAACCGCGTCTGACTATTTGCGGACTTTGAAGTCTCATATCCTCAAGCGTCGGCGTAACAACTCCGTATCCGTAGCTGTCCACGTCAGCAAGCGCTTGCTTTATCTTCTCGTATTGATTTCTTGCCTGAGCAAATTCCTTTATATATGACACAAGTTGACATTCGTCTGCTATTTCCATACCGCACTGATCAGAGAGTACGCGATAGAAAAGTTGAGATTGGGGCGTAACGGTCAACGCGCAATTTCCCCTGCCAAAGTCTACTTTAACGCTTGTTTCGTTTTGGAGATATTCATCATCGACAAAAATATCAATAAGTTTTTTATAATCACCCATTACTTGCATTGTACTTGCCACGTCGCATACCTTATCAATAATATGAGATATTACCGCGCTTTCTCTAGGCAAGGCTTGCATCCAACCCGGCATATTGACGTCCACCATGCGTATTGGGAATTGCAAAAGAACGCTCTCCAAGAGTTCCGTCATGTCGGGCGCGCCCATTTCTTGAATATTTTTGAGCATTACGGGTATGCCGTACTCGTCGGCAAGTTCATCTCTCAATCTGATTGACTCCGAATCTTGCGGATGTTTGGAATTGAGAAGCAATACGAAAGGTTTGTCAAGCTCTTTCATCTCTCTGACTACTCTCTTCTCTGCCGTCAAATATCCCTCTCTCGGCAAATCGAGTATGGAACCGTCCGTTGAGATAAGTACGCCGATAGTAGAATGGTCGGTAATAACCTTGCTAGTGCCGTACTCAGCGGCTTGTGAGAATGGCATTTGCTCTTCGCTCCAAGGAGTATTAACAAGTCTGTCGCTATCTCCCTCTTCAAAACCTTGCGCGCCCTCAAAAGGATAACCTACGCAATCCACTAAGCGGAGCTTAGCGTTGCAATTAGGCGCAAGCTCTACATCTACTCCGCCGTCGGGTACAAACTTTGGCTGAGTAGTCATTATAGTTTTGCCGTCGGCAGATTGTGGCAACTCATCTACGATACGTTGCTTATGATAGTCGTCTTGCAAGTTAGGCAAGACCATAGTTTGCATAAATTTTGTAATAAAAGTTGACTTACCGCTTCTCACGGGTCCGACAACGCCAATATAAATATTTCCTTCCGTGCGTGTTGCAATATCCTGATAAAGGTCGAATTTTTCCATATACTCCTCCAATTTTTAGTTCGTTAAAGTATATTAAGGCGAATTGGCAAATATTCGACATATTATAAATTTGTGAAATTTTTATAAAATTTCGCTAATGCGCCGGCGTTAAATTTTACGCTAATTATTTATTATATTCTTTTAACAGTTCTTTCAAAGCCTTTTGCGCGGGTGCGAAACCTAGGAAGCAAGTCAACAAAACTACTACGGCTAATGATAGAGGCGCTTTAATAGTTATAATGGATGAATGCAAGTCAAAGGAAAATCCCTAAATGCAAACTCAAAATTGTAATTTGCCACCTAATTAAGGCTCACTCCTTGCAACATATTTAGATACTTCTCAAGCATTTTATCATATTCGGAGTAGATACTGCCCTCTTGCATTATTGAATCGGCAATATCTTTGCACTGCTCGATAAGTCTTTTGTTGATAAATACGCCTATTTTACCGCTACCACCGCTTTGGTTGACGCCCAAAAAGTCGCCGTAGCCTCTCATATCTGCGTCTATCTCGGCAATCTTTAAGCCGTCGCGGTTATCTTGCAAAGCGTTAAGACGCTCATTCTCTTCTTGCTTTGAGGTATGCAAAAAGCAATACGACTTAATATTTGGATTTCTGCCTACTCTTCCGCGCAACTGGTGAAGCGTAGCCAAACCGAATCTATCGCTGTTGAGTACTGCCATAACACTTGCGCGTTGAGAATCGATTCCTACCTCTATTACGGAAGTTGCTATCAGTACGTCGATATCCCCTGCGTAAAATCTCGACATAATCTCGCTCTTTTCCTTGTCTTTCATACTGCCATAGACAAGTCCGACGTTAAGTTCGGCAAGTTGTTTTTTGACAAGTTGTTTATACAACGTCTTTGCCGAGAATACTTCAATTCCCTCGCTGTCCTCTACTAACGGACATACGATATACGCTTGCTCTCCGTAAGATACTCTTTCGCATATAAACTTATAAAGCCCATTGAGTTTGTCGTCGCCCATAACGTACGTAGCGATATTATCACCTGTCCCCTCTCTCGGTTGAAGCCTGGAAATATCCAAATCACCGTAAATAGAGAGCGCCAATGCTCTCGGGATAGGCGTAGCGCTCATTACCAGTGTATCCACGCCTATAGCTTTATCTTCAAGTTTGCTCTTCTGTCTTACTCCGAAACGGTGCAATTCGTCAATGACGATAAGTCCGAGATTGCTAAACTTGACCTTGTCGTTTAGTACGGCGTGCGTACCTACGATTAAGTCGAGTTCTCCTTTGCCAAGCGCGGTAATCATCTCCTTCTTATCCGCAGTCGACGTTGAAGATGTAAGCAAAGCTACTCTGAGCTTATCTCCAAATAGCGATAACGCAGTGCGATAATGCTGACGCGCAAGAATTTCCGTAGGCGCCATAATTGCAGACTGTCTACCGCATTTCTTGGCGAATAGACACGTAAGCAACGCTATTACGGTTTTTCCGTAGCCTACGTCACCCATTAACATTCTGTTGGTACGCTTCTCTCCTCGCAAGTCGTCGATTATTTCCTCTATTGCATTATTTTGCGACTGCGTAAGTTTATAAGGCAAATCAACGATATCTTGTCTAATATCCTCAATCGAACATAGATATGGATGCGGTTTTTTGTTTGAAGAATTATTCTTGATAATTCTATAAGCTATAATTTGGTATACGAGCTCCTCTATAGCTATACGACGACGGGCAGATTTAGTAATCTCCATATCTGTAGGGTCATGTACTATTCTAAATGCTTTATCAAGCGACATATCGCAAAATTCGTCAAGTCGGCTGACAATATGAACGTCGTCAAGACAAGCCTTTACGATATTTCTAAAGGTTTGTTGACCTACTGCATCTTTCAGCGGATAAATTGGTACTATACCCTGAAGACGCTTGTTTTCCTCTGCTTTCTCGAAACTTGGATTGGACATCTCGATTTTTTTACCGTTAAGACGAGCCTTTCCCCAAAACAAAAACTCTCCGCTTTGCTTCAAGAGCGAAACAACGAACGGCGAATTAAACCAAGTGAGTTTTATTTTCTTACCTTGAGTATTGAGAGTTGCGGTGCAAAACGATAATCCTCTTTTCGCCCTAATAAGCCCGCTAACCGAAGTCAAAAAACCTTTAAGAAGAACGTAATCACCGCTCTCAATGCTATTCAAGTCAGTTTCTTTGGTCATATCCCAATAGAATTTGGGATAAAAATATATAGCGTCGCGAGGTGTGAATATTCCAAGTTTGTTAAGCTTTTCCGCAGTCTTTGCGCCAACACCCTTTACGTCGGTAAGTTCCATAATACCTTCTTTAATAATATATTATTTATATATTTATTATAATCAATATTGATATCTATAGTCAAGCAAAGCTCCATATAAACCTATTGAACAATGTTCAAATATTATAATTAGCACAAATACATTGCTTATAAAAACAATCCGCGGTACAATATTAATTGCGCCACGGATTTATTGAACAATGTTCAAATATATGTAATTTTAGAAGTTTAATATCATAAAATAATTGTAATTCAGTATATTTTATTCTATTGATATCAAGTAATAGTAATGAGGCTGTCCGCCAAAGTAACTTACTATATCGAAGTCCTCATACTTTTGTTTGAGTTTGTTCACCAACTTTTCGGCGTCCTCTTTGCTTACGCCTTCGCCGTAATACAACGTGATTACCTCGCTCCATTCGTCTACCAATTTATCAATTACCGCCATCGTTGTTTCTTCCACACTCTTGGAATCGGCAATGATTTTCTTGCTATCCAAACCTATTATATCACCTTCGGATATATCAAAGCCATCAAGATTGGTATTTCTGACAGCATTGGTTATTTCTCCGCACTTCAAATCAGCAAAAGCCTCAATCATTTCTCTAACGTTATCTTCCATGCTTTGATTGATATCAAAAGCATACGCAGATCTTATGCCTTGAGCGATTTCCGTCGTAGGAATTACTTCTACACGCTTTTGCGTGAGCTCTTTGACCTTTTCAGCCGCCATAATGATGTTTTTATTATTAGGGAGAATAATTATATTGTCGGAATTAACCTTCTCAACCGCGGTTAAGATGTCCTCAACACTTGGATTCATGGTTTGACCGCCCTCAATAACCTCGTCAATAGTCAATTCTTTGAATATATTGGCTATTCCGTCACCGGCGCAAATAGATATTAATCCAATAGCTTTCTTGGTTTTTTCCCTTTCAGCGACCAATGCTCTGTGTTGTTCGAGCATATTTTCTATCTTTACTTTGTCTAATTCGCCAAGTTGTAGCGCATTATATAACGCACGGTTAGGTTGATTAGTGTGAACGTGAACTTTTATAAGATTTACGTCGCCTATGACTATTACGCAATCGCCGATAGCCATAAGTTTATCTCTCAACTTCTCAATATCTTCTTCCGTAACGTGTTTTTTGAGGTTTATAACAAAGTATTCTGTGCAATATGCGAACTTGATATTGTCCAAATCGTGTTCATCACTGCCAAAAGCGTCCAAAATAGGAGTAGGAACAACGTTGTTTTCGCTGTCTTCTATAACTTCCGGTATTTCTACGCCTGCCAAAGCATTATAAAAGCCTTGGAATACGCACAAAAGACCTCTACCGCCGGCGTCTACTACGCCCGCTTGTTTCAAAACAGGCAACATTTCCGGCGTTTTTTGAAGAATTTCTTCTCCTTTCTTTATCAGTTGTTCAAAAAAGTTGATAAAAGACGCATTTTTGCTGGCTATTGAAGAAGCGTTCTCAGCCATAAATCTGATTACCGTCAACACAGTGCCTTCTTTTGGTTTGGTCACTGCATTGTAGGCAACTTCTCTCGAATACCTCAATGCTTTGGCAAAAGATTTGGTAGTAATGGACTTTTCGTCTGATAAAACTACCGACAATCCCTTAATAATCTGCGACAGAATAACACCCGAGTTTCCTCTTGCGCCTTTAAGCGCGCCTCTTGCGTATGCTGTCAAAATCTCTCTAATATCATCTGTTTCTACGGCCTTTACTTCTTTTACCGCAGATGCCATAGTAAGCGACATATTTGTTCCCGTGTCGCCATCGGGTACCGGAAAGACGTTGAGAGCGTCGACCATAGCCTTATTGGCTTTGAGATATCTGTAACCTCCGTCGATCATCTCCAATATCTTGGCGCTATCTAAAACTTTCATCTCATTCTCCGATCAAACTTTGACGCCCGCCACGTTGACAATCACATTGTCAACTCTCATACCCGTGTACGTTTCTACGTTGTACTTGACTGTACTTTTAATTGAATCCGTAACGGCATCAATATTTATACCTTCTTTTAGGACGACAAAAAGTTCGATGTTAATCTTATTTTTTAACGTGACAATCTTAACTCCCTTACCCGAAGGGCATTTGTTGAAAAATTCACTAATACTGTCACTTAATTTACGTGACACAAGATCCACGACGCCGTAACAATCGGCCGCCGCAAAATGCGCCACCATAGATATAGCTTTATCAGTTATTATTATTCTTCCGTAATAATTTGAAGTCTTTACTGCCATATACTGTAATTTTAACAAAAACACCTATCTTATGCAAGCGTTTTTATATATTTTAGTAGTGCATTTAAGGTATTATAAGCAAAATTACAAAAAAATATAAAAAATTTTGAAAATTTACCGCTATTTTCTTGCAATTATTTTGCCTTAGTGGTATTATATCTAGGCAAGAATTGAATGGAGGTATTCATTATTATGTCTAAAGTATGCGCAATCTGCGGAAAAGGTCAACAAAGTGGAAACAAAGTAAGCCACTCTAACCGTAAATATAGAAGAAGCTGGGGAGCTAACGTTCAAAAGGTTAAAGTTGTAAATACCAACGGCTCTACACAAAGTTTATACGTATGCACCAGATGTCTACGTAGCGGTGCTGTTGAGCGCGCTTAATCATTGATTATACAATCTAAAACACCCTGAATATTCAGGGTGTTTTTCTTTTTATCCATTATATTTTTCTTTTGAAAATTCTCAAAACAGCCTTGATAAATCTAGGCGGATTGATACAAATAATTTTCATAATTACCTCCAATATTCTTCTGTTGCAATATATGTAAATATTGGAATTAGTGTGATTATTTAGCGGACTTTAACAACGAAATAGCATCTTTTGGACTTTCAGCGCCAAATATAAAGCTACCGCTGACGGCGATATTTAACCCTCTACGTTGCATTTCTGCGATATTATCCACACTTACTCCGCCGTCAAACTCTATCTCGACGGCTCTTTCGCCTATCAACTCTTTTAATTGAGTAATCTTATCCATAGTTTCCGGAATAAATTTCTGAGCGGAAAATCCCGGATAAACTCCCATTAACATAACCAAATCTACCATATCGAGGTATTTAGCAATACTTTTAACTTCAATATTGGGATTAAGTACCAATCCTACCTTTTTGCCGTGTCTGTGAACGGTGTCAATTATCTCTTCTACGCTTTCGCTCGCCTCTGCATGGAAGGTGATAATGTCCGCTCCGGCATCTAAAAATTTGTCAATATACCTCTCGGGTTTAGTAATCATAAGGTGAACATCTAAAGGAAGGTCCGTATGCTTTCTTATAGCCTTAATCATAGGCGGTCCGAAAGTAAAATTAGGGCAAAACATTCCGTCCATTACGTCGCAATGAACCCAATCCGCGCCCCAATCGGCAAGTTTTGATACGGCATCTCCCATATTTGCAAAATCCGCCGACAAAATTGAAGGTGATATCTTGACACTCATATTACTTCTCCTTTAATTTTTAGTAAATTTTCCTTGATATAGGTCGATTAAATTACATTTTGAACAATGTTCAATATAATAATTCTAGTCATACCTCGTGTTCCACTTCTTTTCTACATACTCGAAAAGTCGCGCGTATCTATCGTATCTGCTTTGAGCGATTTTTCCACTCTCTACCGCTTTCTTTACTCCACAACACTCTTCTTTGTAGTGATTGCAACGCCTAAATTTACACTCTTTAGCGTACTCGTCAAAGTCAGTATAATAAGTGGAAAGCCTCGAAGGGTCAAAAAGCGGTATTTCCAGTTTATTAAATCCGCAAGTATCGGCAATCTGCGTACCGTCATCAAGAGTAATAATCTCGATATGGCGTGTCGTATTCTTTCCTCTGTCGCCTTTTTTGCTCAAATCTCCTGTTTTTTGCTTATTTTCTCCCAAAATACAGTTTATAAGCGAGGATTTACCTACAGCGGATTGCCCTGCAAGACATATGAATTTGCCTTTAATCTTCTCCATAAGCAAATCTATACCTTGATTTGTCTGCGTGGAAATTATCAAAATATCGGCAATATCTTTATAATCGTTGGCTACGTCTTGAGCTACGGTATCTGCGCCCTCCAAATCGGCTTTATTAACGCAAATAATCGGCAGTATACCGTTTTCAGTAGCTCCGATAATCAACTTATCGACCAACATCATATCGGGTTTTGGTATAGGCGCAAGTACTATAACAATACCGTCCATATTGCTCACGTATGGGCGCACGAGTTGAGTACGTCTGTGGTGTACGTTCTCAATTATGCCCTCTTTATCCATCGCTATATCGACAATATCGCCAATAAATAACTCTCCGTTTTGCTTAAGTTTACCTCGCGGATAGCATTTTGCTCTTTCTCCGTTCGGCAAAGCTACGGTATACACACCGCCAACGCCCTTAATAATTTGTCCGCTCGTCTTGACTTTGATAATCTGCCTCCTAATTGGTCGCTGTTTTTCTATTTTGAACAATGTTCAATATCTCTTTTCCAGCCAAATATTCTCTGTAATTCATGCCATAAAGTTCGCTTTCTTTATCTTGTATATTATCCAAGATATTCTTTAAGTCATTACACAGTATAGTTACGTCTTGATAAAAACTCTTGAGCATTAACTCTTTTTCCGTCTGTGTTAAATCAGCTTGACATTCTCCTACGGCCTCGCAGAGCAAGTAACTAGAGTGAAATATAATGTCGTTGTAGTATTCCTTTATAACAAAGAGTTGTTTAATTGGTTTTACCACAATACCGCACTCTTCTTGACACTCTCTGATAATACAATCTTCCTTACTCTCTTCCCCCTCGATTCTACCGCCCGGCAACATTATTATAGGCTTACTTTTAGCATATTCTGCAAAAACCTTATCACCGTCCAATATTACAGCTCTAACTGCGTATCTAGCTTTCTCATAAACTCTGTTTACAGAGTAGTTATCGTCAAATATTTCTATTATCTTCATTTTCTATCACCTTTCTTCTAAGCTGTCCGCAAGCGCCGTCAATGTCACTTCCCATGCTTCTACGCACAGTCACGCTTACGCCTTGTTTTTCCAATATCGACATAAAGAGATAAATACTCTTCTTATTACTACCGTCCAATCCCCGCTCTTTAACGTAATTCAACGGTATGAGGTTAACGTGACAGGCAAGTCCTTTGACTACGCCTGCAAGCTGTCTGGCGCACTCTTCGCTGTCATTTTTGCCGGCTATCATAGAATACTCAAAAATAATTCTTCTGCCTGTCTTATCAAAGTAGTACTTTACCGCCTTGATAATATCGTCTATCGAATACTTTTTAGCTATTGGCATAATTTCTTTGCGCATCTCATCATTTGGCGCGTGCAAAGATATCGTCATTGTGGGAGTATAACCGTCGTCGGCAAGCTGTCTTATCCTATCGCATAGTCCGCAAGTGGATAGAGATATATTCCTTTTGGATATATTAAGCCCTTTTTCGTCACTTACCAACGTCAAGAACTTGCATACGTTGTCGTAATTATCAAGCGGTTCTCCGCTTCCCATAAGCACAATATTGGTTACGCCCCTATCTTTCTCGGTTGCGTTGCGAGTATTGACGGCTATGACCTGTCCCAAAATTTCACCGGCAGTGAGATTGCGAATAAGACCGTCCAATCCCGAGGCGCAAAAAGCGCAATTCATTCTACACCCGACTTGGGTGGACACGCAAAGCGTGTTGCCATACTTATACTTCATAAGCACGCCTTCGATAAGATTACCGTCGCTTAGTTTGTATAGATACTTGAGTGTGCCGTCCTTTTGAGATTTGAATTCGCCGTATATTTCCACGCCTTGCGCATTGAAATTTTGCGATAGCTTGTCCAAAAAATCTTTTGGCAAATTACTCATCTGCGCAAAGTCAGCGCCCTTGATAAGCCACTGCCAAAGCTGTTTTGCTCTAAACTTAGGCTCGCCAATACCGACGATAACTCCATCAAGTTCTTCAAAACTCAAATCTGTCAAAAGACTTTTAGCCATTATTCTCCTCCAAGTCGCAAAGCAAGTAATATATTGGTCACTTAATTTGCAACTCTTTCCAACACAGCAATAAAAAATCCGTCTTGCCCCTTGCCGTCAGGCAAGTATTGTTGGGAATTGATAACTTTCCATTGCTTATTTTCTTTAACGAATTTGCCTACCACATTGTAATTTTCTTCGCGCAACGTCGTACAAGTTGAATAAACAATTCTGTTTTTCGTGTACTTGCTTGCATTGCAAAGTATCTCATATTGCAGTAAGGCAAGCTCTTGACATTTCTCAAAACTGGCAGTCAAATAGACATCTGCTTTTTTGCCGACTACACCAAGTCCCGAGCATGGAACGTCGCAAAGCGTCTTGTCGAATTTATCTACAAATTTTTGGTTAAACACGCTACCATCGTTATACTGAACGGTTATATTTGCGCCACCCATTCTATTAATATAGTCGCGTATGAGTTGCAATCTATGTTGATGCACGTCGCAGGCTGTAATTTGAACGTTTGCCAGTTCGCCCATGTATATTGCCTTTCCGCCCGGCGCGCTACACATATCCAAAACTATTTCGCCGTCTTTAACGTCCATTGCTTGCACTGCCAACATTGACGTCATTGACTGATAAGTTATTTCGCCACGCTCGTTCATAGACTTTATATAAGAATTATTGTCAACGAATAATCCGCCTGCGATACTTTCGTCATAAGAGATATTTTCCTTATCCAACCTAGCCTTTAACTGCGACAAAGTCAATTTTTTACTATTTGGTCGAATATGCTCCTTAGTAAAAGTATCAACGCTCAAAAATTCTCTTGTCTTGTCAAAGCCATACTGCTTGCAATAAGTCTTGACTAACCACAGCGGTACGCTTGCTACAACGCTTAAATTCTCGATTTTATCATTAGGCAAAGCTATTTTACTTGCGTCAAAGTTCTTCAAAGTGCTGTTGACAAAACCTTTGAGCTGTCTTTTACCGTACTTTTCGCATATAGTGACAAGGCTATCTACAACGGCGTACTTAGGTATTGAATTGATATACGTCAAAGTATACATACCTAATTTAAGTAGTACCGCTACCGTCTTTGGCGGTCTTTTACTTACGACTTTAGACATAAAATACTCAAGTTGAACGTCTTTTTGCAAAACGCCGTACACAAGCCTTGTGACGATAGCCTGATTACTTGCGCCGTTGACCCTTTTATTGAGTTCTAAGTTGCTGTACGCGCCGTCTTTGTAGATTGCAAGCAACACTTCAAAAGCCATCAACAAGTCGTTCATTTGCCCAAAACCATCTCGCTCTTTAGTTTTCCGCTAGCCATAAACGACGATATATCCATTGCCTTTTTGCCCTCTAACTGAACTTGTAAGAGTTGCAAAACTCCATTTCCGCACTTAACGAAAGCCGAATTCTTTGTCGCGTAAACGCTTCCTGCCGTCGCGCCGATACTCAAATCTCCGTCAAATACCTGACTTTTAAGTATCTTAAACAACTTGCCGTCAAGATATGTATATATAGACGGCCACGGCGTAAAGCCTCGCATTTTGTTGTATATCTTTCTAGCCGATAAATTCCAATCAATCAAGCCGTCTTCTTTGCTTATCATTGGATAATGCGTTGCTAGACTCTCGTCTTGCTTAGTAAACTCCGCTTTACCGCTCTCAACAAGATTAAGCGCTTCGACAATGGCTTCGCCTCCCAATTCTGCAAGTCTTTCAAAAAGCTCGCCCGCATTCTCGTCAGGAAGTATATCCAACGGCTTTTGCAATAAGATATCTCCGCTGTCTACGGCAAGCGCGGTTCTCATTATCGTTACGCCCGTGCGCTCTTCGCCATTGATAAGACACCATTGAATGGGACTGCTTCCTCTATATTTGGGCAAAAGCGACGCGTGAATATTAAGAACGCCGTATTTAGGTATATCCAAAATCTCTTGGCTGATAATCTGTCCGAATGCGCAAGTAATCATCACGTCGGGATTGATACACTTTATTTCTTCTACGCCCTCGCGTCTTATGCTGTCGTATTGATAAACTTTGATACCTTTATCTACTGCATACTCCTTGACGGGACAAAATGATAACTCACCGCGATTACGTCTTTTGTCAGGTTGAGTGACGACCCCGACTACGTCGTAGCCACAGTTTATCAATTTATCCAGCGTCTTCACGGCAAAATCGGGAGTTCCCAGAAAAAGTATCTTCATTTATTTTGCACCTATCCTTATACTTAGACTTTGCTTTCGCATTTTACAATTTCTCAGCCGAGTGGTCATAGTACAATATCCCGTCAAGGTGGTCTATCTCGTGGCAAAAAGCTCTTGCTATAAAGCCTTCTGCAGTTACGCTCATTTTCTTGCCAAATCTATCTTGATAATATACTGTAACTTCATTTGGTCTTTTGACTTCGCAACTCTTACCCGGAACACTCAGACAAGCCTCAGGTCCTATTTGCTTACCTTTACGTTTAACTATCTCAGGGTTGACGAATTCAATATAAAAGTCGTCTACCTGTACTACTGCAACACGTCTTAAGATACCGACTTGAGGACCGGCAAGTCCCACGCCGTCGGCATGTATCATTGTGTCGCGCATATCGTCAAGTAATTTCCCCAACTTTTCGTCAAATACTTCCACCGGACGACACTTCTTTCTCAGTGTCGGATTGGGCTCGACAACTATATCTCTTAATGCCATAATATCTCCTCTACGCCATATTCTGCGGATTGAGTTCTGCAAAGACCGTTACGCCACGGCTTTGATTGTTTTCAATCACGTCATAGAATTTAGCAATAATTTTACTTTCATTTTCTCTTTTGATTCTCGCTATTATCTGATAGCGGAATTTATTCTGTATTCTGCCAAGCGGAGCTTTCATAGCCTGTATATACAAAAAGTCGCGAGTATTTTCATGGGCAAAATCCATAAGTTTTCTGTATATAGACTTGGCGGTATCAATAACTTTTTCTTCATCCTCAGACGTCATAAGCACTCTTATAATCGTCGTGTACGGCGGAAAATTCGTCGTCTTACGCGCATTATTTTCCTTTTGAAAAAATCCTTCATAGTCGTACTTGGACGCGAACTTATATACGTAATGATTGGGCGCGTAGGTCTGTAAAATTACCTTACCGCCTTTGTTGCTTCTTCCTGCCCTTCCCGCAACTTGCGTAACCAACTGGAAAGTACGCTCGTTGGAGCGATAGTCTTGGTGATAAAGGCTCATATCAGCGTCTAGTATTCCCACTAGTGTTACGTCGGGGAAATCATGTCCCTTGGCAATCATTTGCGTACCCACTAGGATTTGCGCTTCCTTAGAAGCAAACTTACCCAAAATCTCAAGATAAGCGTCCTTTGTGGTAGTAGTTTCGTTATCCATACGAAGTACGTTGACTTGAGGCAACAATCTCTTTATCTCTTCCACCACTCTTTGCGTACCTATCTTGCCGTAACGGATATTATTGCTACCGCAATCGGGACAGACGTCCAGCATTTTGTAACGCTTACCGCAGTAATGACACTTAAGCAAATTGTCTACCGAGTGGTACGTAAGCGATACGTCGCAGTCCGTACACTTGGCTATATACCCGCACTTACGGCACATCACGAATGAAGAATGTCCTCTGCGATTGAGGAATATCATTACCTGCTCGCCCCTTTTGACGGTATCGACGATCTTGCGCTCCAAGTTAGCCGAAAACATAGAGTTATTGCCCATCAAAAGTTCGTTGGACATATTGACAATTTCTATATCGGGCATGCCCTTGTCGGAAATTCTCTCACTCATCACCGCCAAGTCGTAACTCCCTTGCTTGGCAAGAAGATAACTTTCGATTGACGGCGTAGCGCTACCTAGTACTACTTTTGCTTTATTGTATCTAGCTCTAAACTGCGCAACGTCAACCGTACGGTAACGAGGATTTGACTCGCTGACGTAACTAGCGTCGTGTTCTTCATCAACGATAATTATTCCCAAATCTTTGACGGGGGCAAATATTGCAGACCTAGCGCCTACTGCTATCTTCGCCTCTCCTTTAAGAAGTCTACGCCACTCGTCAAACCTTTCGCCATCGCTAAGACCGCTGTGCAACATTGCCACGCTGTCGCCGAAATATCCCCTGAAATTCCTAAGCATTTGAGGAGTGAGAGATATTTCAGGCACTAACATAATAGCAGTCTTACCCTCTGAAAGCGCTCTTTGTATTGCATTGATATATACAAGCGTTTTTCCGCTACCTGTAACTCCGTGAAGCAATATCACTTCGTTTGAGCTGGAAAAAATCTTTTCGACAGCCAGCTTTTGAGCATCTCTAAGTTGCACGTCCGCACGCTTACCCTTGACGTCGGACATAGGAACTCTTCCCACTTCTTCACTGCTCTTTATGATAATTTTCTTTTCCGCTAAAGCATTGATGGCGCTTGAAGAAAACTCATTGGAGAGCGCCGTCATGTACTCTCCGCCTTGCTTCAATCTTTCGACAAGAGCAAGCTGACTTTTTGCATTTTTAGATATTTTCGATACTATCTCTTCAAAACTCATATCGGGATTAAGCGAGATATACAATCTTGTCAATTCCTTAACGCGACCGCCACGGAGTTTTGAAGGTATAAAAAGTCGCAAACTATCCACATATCGCACGTAAAACTTGTCTTTCATATACCGCATAAGCTCCAGCATCTCTTCGCTTATGCACACGAAATCGTCGAGAACCGCTTCTACGTATTTCAAAGTCGGCACGTCGGAATCTTCGGCGATATCTATACAAAAGCCCTCAATTCTGCGCGGTCCGAAAGGTACGATTACTCTTGCGCCCTTTCGCACGTCAAGATTTGAGGGTATTAAATAATCAAATATCTTGTCCGTCTGCGAATTGCTTATGTCTACAATAACCTTAGCAATCATTTGAGCGCCTCGTCAAGAATTACTTCGGCAACTTCGCTCTTGCTCATTTTAGGATATGAACGCTGGCTACCGTCCTTTTTCAGTATACTCACGATATTTGTATCCACGTCAAAACCTGCGCCCTCTAACGTCACGTCATTGGCTACTACCATATCGGCGTTCTTAGAGTCAAGTTTACTCTTAGCGCTTGCAATCAAGTCTTGCGTTTCAGCGCAAAATACTATAAGCTTTCTATGTCCTTTAACGGCTCCGACAGCTTTTGCAATATCGGGATTTTTTGTTAACTTGAGAGTAATCTCATCGCCTTTAAGCTTTTGAGAAATGATTTCAATCGGTCTATAATCGCTTGGAGCAGCCGACTTAATTATCATATCACACTCTTGATAATTATCCATTACGGCATCGTACATCTGCTGAGTGCTTTCGACTGATATAACGCGAGTGATATAACTTGGTATCTCCACTTGCGTAAGACCTTTGACAAGCGTTACTTCCGCGCCCCTTTTGATAGCCGACTTTGCAAGTTCGATTCCCATTTTGCCTGAAGAACGGTTGGTGATAAATCTCACGCCGTCGATATTCTCTCTCGTTGCTCCGGCAGTAATAAGAAGCCTTTTGCCCTCGTAATCTCTCTTTGGCAAAAGTATCTCTACAGTCTTTGCGACTATATCTACAGGCTCTGCCATTTTTCCTCTGCCACTGTCTCCGCAAGCAAGTCTGCCCTCTATGGCGTCAATAATAATCGCGCCTTTAGCCTTTAACTTCGCAAGGTTGTCCTTGACAATAGGATTATCATACATATTTGTATTCATTGCCGGCGCAATGATAACAGGACACTTCAGAGCAAGATAAGTAGTAGTCAACATATCGTCGGCAATTCCCTCGGCAAGTTTTGCAATAATATTTGCAGTAGCGGGAGCGATTACGCATATATCTGCCTTTTTAGCAAGCGCTATATGTTCTACTTCCCACTGCCTGTCGCGAGAAAACATATCGCTGACGACGGGACGCGCCGACAAGGTTTCAAAAGTCAATGGAGATACAAACTCGGTGGCGTGCGCTGTCATAACAACGTCCACTCCCGCGCCGAGTTTCTTCAGCCTCGATACTATTTCGCACGACTTGTAGCAAGCAATTCCACCGCTTACGCCCAACAATACGTTGAAGTTTTTGAGCATTTACTCACCTATCAAAATTATTGATTATCTCTCTTTATCTCAACTTCGCCGTCATAAACTTCTTCTGCGGCAAGAGAAATAGCCTTTTTACCCGACTTCTCAAGCATATCGGAATACTGTGTCTCAAGCTGTCTAGCTCTCTTAGCTACGCCACAAACGAGCGCATAACGGCACTCAGCTTTCTTTATCAACTTGTCAATTGGTGGATCGATCATCATAATTATTTGCCTCCGTTAATTAGATTGTCTATAAATTTTTTGTTGTTTTTCACTTTGCATTTTTCTGCTTCGATTATGGCGATAATATCCATAGCGCCCTTTTGAGAGTCCTCATTTACGACGATATAATCGTAAAATACCGCTTGCCTGATTTCCTTAAGCGCGCTTTGAGTGCGTTTCTGAATCTGCTCTTCGCTCTCTGTAGACCTACCCCTTAATCTCTCTTCGATAGTAGACCTCTTGGCAGGAGAAATGAATATCATAACTGCGTCTGGATAGATATTCTTAACGTCTAATGCGCCCTCGGTATCTATCTCCAAAACTACGTCGTAACCCTCTTCAAGTTGTTTCTGTACGTTGACAAGCGGTGTACCGTAGTAATTATCGTATACCCTCTTATACTCCAAAAATTCGCCGTTGGCAACCATTTCTTCAAACTCTTGAATACTTTTGAAAAAATAATTGACTCCGTCTACTTCGCCTACTCTCGGCGCTCTGGTCGTAACTGACACCGAGTACTTTAAGTTGGAATATTTCGCCGTGGTATGCGCCAGCACGGTGCCTTTACCCGCTCCGCTGGGACCTGATACGACTATCAATAAACCTTTCTTTTGCATTTCTTCCTCTTTATATTATACGAGATTTTGAATTTGTTCCCTTATCTTTTCTATTTCACTCTTCATATAAACTACGCACTCAGTGATAAGAGCATTGTTGCACTTACTGCCGATAGTATTTGTTTCTCTATTCATTTCCTGTACGATAAAGTCGAGTTTTTTGCCTACTGCTCCGCCCTCGTCAAGCACTGATTTGAAATGGTCGATATGCGTATACAGTCTGGTAACTTCTTCGTCCGTACAGAACTTATCGCTATAGAAAGCAATCTCATTTATGAGTTTGACTTCATCGATAGGCGCGTCTTTCAAATACTCTTTTACGCGCTCTTCAAGTTTAGTCCTATACTCTTGCAAAGTCTTGGGCGCTAATTCTTGAATTTTGGGAATAGTGGTCTGGATATTTTTTATCTTGACGTAAAGGTCTTTTACAAGCATAGAACCTTCTCTTAACTTCATTGCGTTGATATTCTCTATAGCCCCGACACAAGCAGACTTTAACAGATTTACAAGCAGTTCTTCATCCTCTTCTTTTGCCACTTGCGTAACTACGTCCGGCATGCGCAATAATTCTGCCGTAAACAAATTATTCTGCGCAATACCTTTTTCTTGAAGTTGCTTTGAAGCAAGCATGTACTGCTCAGCCAAATCGTAATCTATAGATAAGGTCTTTTTGCTCTCTCGAGTATCCTCATAGTTGACGTACACGTCTATGTGTCCTCTTGAAATGGCTCCTTGTATAGTCTTACGCAAAATATCCTCGGCAAAAGTAAATACTTTGGGCAACTTGATATTAAGGTCCAAAAATCTATGATTGACGGACTTTAACTCAACGGTAACCTTTAGACCGTCTTGCTCGGCAATTCCCTTTCCGTAACCCGTCATACTGTATATAGCATTGTCAATCGCAGTCATAGTATACTACTCCCATTATTTTTACGCTATGCAGGCATAATGTACGTAGAAATAATATCATAAATTAAAAAAAAATACAAGTATTATTATAACGTATAAGGAAAAAAGAAATACAAAAAGCGAGAGAACTTTTCTCTCGCTTTTGTAGTTGAGTGTTTTACGCATCGTACAATTACTTCTTCATTGCTCTTTGCTCTCTAAGCAAATCCTGGTATCTCTCGATTTGGTCGTATCTCAAGTCTACCATCTTCTTCGATGTTTCAAAGGCTTGCGCGTCAGATACCAAAACTTCAGTTTCTTTGACTTTGACCTTGGTTCCGTCGCCTGTTGCGTCGCGTCGTAAGTCTTTCATATACTCGTCTTCCATTTTCAAAAGCGCTACGGTAGTATCTTTCTTTATCGTCAGCTTAAGCAATGGATTGGTCGTTGTCTGTCCGTATACTACAAAGTACGTTGATTTCCTTTCCTTACACTTATACTTGTCGAGAACGTACTGCTTGAGTCCGTCAAAGTACTTCTTTTGCTCTTTTGTGAGTAAAGCGTACGCTTCGTCAAGAGTAAGCCTTGGAGCTACTTCCTTTTTAGGCTTCGGTTCGGCTTTTACCGGTACTTCTACCTTGACTTCTTTTACCACCTCTTTTTCGACTATCTTCTCGACCTCTACAGGCACCTCTACTTTTACTTCCTTTTCGACTATCTTCTCCACTTCCACAGGTACTTCGACTACTTTCTCCACTATCTTTTCGACGGGCACTTCTTTCTCTATAATCTGAGGTTGTGATTGATTAGCTGACAACTCCAATATCTTATCCATGAGTTTTTCTATACGCTCATCGTTCTGCTCCATAAGTCTTTGGATATTCTTGTCGTTCTTATCTATCAATTCTTTTATTGCTTCGTCGTTGACAGCTGTAGAAGCCACTTCTCTCTCGACAACTCTCTCTGGTTGCTCGGTGAGTTTCTTTAACAAGTCGCGCATTTCTTCTTCGTTCTTTTGCGACTTCTCCATCAACTTTTCATTTTGGTCTATTAACTTTTGCACTAGTTCGTCATTGGTAGACGCTTGCTGTGGCAAGAGTTGTTGTACACCCGGAAGCATTGCGGTGACTGTCTCGGAGATAAGTCCTCTCATCTCCTCTACGCCTATGCCTTGTTGCATAGCGTATCCGCCTCCGCCACTTGCATTGGCTCCCATATTCGCGCCTTGCGCGCCCATCATACGCATAAACATCATTTGCATATCGTCGTCGCGACGCTTTCTCTCTTCTTCAGCCTTGCTTTCCAAATACTCTTCTTTTGCGTTCTCCATTGCTCTTTCGGCTTTCTTACATCTGCTCTTAGTAATTAACATTATTATGAACGTTACTACCGCTAAGCCCATGAGTACGCACGCTATAGCTGTCCAGGCTGTCATTGCCATTCCCAAGAATACGCCGGCATAGTACGTAGTATACTTTTCCTTAACTAATCTCTTTGCCTCTCTTCTTCTGCTCTCGTATCCGGCAGTCTTGGTGAGGAATATCATTATCAAGATTATACTTATTACACTAGCTATCAACTGCCATATAGGATACTCTTTGAGTTTCTTCAATAACTCGTCTAGCGAGCCAAAGCCTCCGCCCGGATTATCTCCGCTCGGCGGTGTTACAGGCTCTTCGCCCTCTGCCGGAGGTTCGTCCCCTAATTCCTCTACTATCTTAAACTTGCATATCGCTCCGCTTCGGATAAAGTATCTGTCGCTATCCTTTACAGTTACTTTTACTGTGTACGTTGCTATCTCTGTCTTCTCTTCGTAATTATCAAAGGTCAGTATCTGTTTTACGCTTGCGTTGTCCAATACGTTGCCGTTTCTATCCTTTACTACGTACGTTGGGATATGCTTCTCTTTGTCATATAAGAACTCGGTATCGCTCCACTCTATAGTCAAGACTTCCATGCCTGCTTGAGGTACTACTACAAAGTACCACTCGTTGCTTGCTCCGTCGAATTGGTAGTTCTTATACAAATCACTGCTTGCAT
>JAIDUT010000017.1 GCA_029060065.1 Clostridia bacterium
AAGTGGAGCGGGTGATGGGAATCGAACCCACGCGACCAGCTTGGAAGGCTGGGATTCTACCGTTGAACTACACCCGCGCGCTTTTGAGATGAATAAAACCTTTCATTCAAGTGCCTACAAATTTTACCACAGCCAGACGGCTATGTCAACAAAATTTGATTTATTTTAATAAAAATAATTATCAGTTTGAAATTATACTAAACTAAATTGGCAAAATAATCTTTGTCCTGCTTTGATATTCTAAAAGAATCTTTTATTTTCCTCACTGCATATTTCTTAACGACTGTGCTTACTTTATCGCTTTGCATAAGGCGTATTGCCACTTCCCTATTCTTTATAGCCAACACCTGTATTAGCCAAGCCAGCGCCATATCCACGTAGTAGTCCTTTGCTACCAAGTTATCAACGACTTCACATATCACGTCCTCGTTGTCATAAAAGTTGGCCATTACAGCCACGATTCCCCATCTTGCGTACCAAATATTCTCTTTTTTTGCATACTCTTTGATTTTCCCCAAATACTTGACGTCTTTGCGGTGAATACCGCTACAAACTACGTCTGTGAGCGCCCAGTCGTCTATCTCGTCGATAAAACTCTCGAGAAGCGGAAAAAACTCCGTATCGTCAAGTTTAAGATGCGTAATAAGCAACCCCTTTAGCATACATTGCTCATAGCATTTAGACTTTTGCGCTAGGAAATCTTTCACGTCTGCATTTTTCGCCAACTCTTTGGCATACTTACGCAATATGGGTATACGGATACCATTGATAGGATAGTTAGAACGAGTTAGTCTTGAATGAAAACTCTTGTATTCTTCCTCGCTGTTAGCCTTAACAAATTCGTCAAATTCAATTATACTATAAGTTTTCATCGTCTTCCTCGCTTTACAAAAAAGAACAAATATATAAATACTTGCTCTTTAATTTTTAATAAAGTAGATTTAATTATTTATCTTTCTTAGCAGGCTCCGCTACATCTTCTTTTGCTTCTGCAGTTAACTGAGCCGAAGAGTTATTTTCTTGAGAAGTGTCTTTCACTTCCGCAATAGTCGTATTGTTTTCTTGAACCGTAGAAGTTGCTTCTCCTTCGCTAGCCACCGCTACTCCGTCATTGCTTAATGGAGCAAGCTCAGGCATACCGCTTCTACAAGGGAACTTCTTATAAAGCATCTTAAGCAAAAGAGGCGTAAGAATTGACGATATAATAATCAAAAGAATTATTGCAGGATAATATTCTTCGGAAATAAGTCCCGCTTCTTTACCGGTATTTGCAAATATAAGACATACTTCACCTCTTACCATCATGCCAATACCGACCTTACAGCTTTCTTCCCACTTGTACTTACATATCTTAGCGCCAAGTCCGCATCCGATTAACTTTGCCGCCATGCCAAATACAACAAAAGCTATGCAAAACAAAACTATATATACAGCGTCGCTACTTGTAAACATCTTGCCGATTTGATTATAGTTGAGCGAAATACCTATATTGGCAAAAAATAATGGCGAGAACAACATATAAGCGCTCATATCCATTCTACGCTCAACGTAATTACTCTCTTTCATATTGGCAATCATCATACCTGCTACGAATGACCCGGTGATAGCCGCTACGCCAAAAAGCGTCTCAGCCATTGCGGCGTAAACAAAGCACAACGCTATAGCAAAAATGGATAGACGTCTGGTATGCGGATTATGTTCGCCCATCTTCTTAAATACCCAGTGAGCCAAAGCGCCAAGCGCAATAGCCACGACAAAGAACAATACTATATTGAGAATAGTAACTAAGAAAGCGTTAGGGGTCTTAGTAAACAACTGAATAAACGACTTACCCACGCTGAAGCTATCCGTACTTGCGGTAAAAATAGCTAAAATAATTATACCTATGATATCGTCGAGAATTGCGGCGGTAACTATCGATGCGCCCACCTTACCGTGGAGTACGTTAAGTTCTTTGAGAACTGCGACTGATATACCTACCGAAGTAGCCGTCAAAATTGCGCCGAAGAAAAATCTTTGCTTTATAAGATTTAATTCTTGATTAAACATTCTGTCCGGCAAAATCCAAGATACTGCAAAACCTATGAGGAAAGGTACTATTACGCCGAGTATCGTAATAATAACGGAAGCCACGCCGTTTTTCTTAATTTCTCTTACGTTGGTTTCCATACCGGCGGAAAACATAATGAAGTTAACGCCTATGTTGGCAATCGTAGTAATTGCAAGATTGCTACCTTCCACTAAATACAAACTGCCGTCACCTATCTTAGAAAGTCCTAAATTGATAAGTCCTAAAAGTACGCCGGCAAGCAATGCGCCCAGAACTTGCGGTAAGCCGATTTTCTTCATTAGAATGCCAAGTGTTTTGGTAGCAATCAAAATAATTGCCAGCTCAAACAAAATCCAATAATCACTATGTATAATGTCCAACAACGTATTCATCTTAAGCTCTCCTTTGCGTACTCAATCACACTGCGCAACTTTATTTATCGGGCCCCCTTAAGTCCAACTCATTATATGCCCATATATAGAATAAGTCAACAAATTGAATGGTGATTTTTGCAAAAAAATACTGCCAAAAAACGGCAGTAAGACTTACAAATCGCACCCACGCTTACATAACCGACGTGGGTGGAATGAAACCCATAATAAAATTAGTCCAGATTGATTTTGTTGAGCAAATCTCTCAAATTAATTACTTCTTCTTTGCTCAAAGTAACTCCCTTACCCATTTTCTCACCGTCGGGCGACCACTCTCTGATATCGTATTTTGCCTCTTTTTGGTTCCAGCTGATAAGTTTAATTTCCTTTTTCCAGCCTTTGCTTGACTCCGATAAACTTCCGTAGTTCTCAACAACCTCATACTTAAATTCTGGCATAACGTCCTCCTAGACAGTTCCATTTTTTTTATTCTATCATAATATAATTACAATTACAATACTTTTTATAAAATTTTTAATATTTTAATAGTTATATTATAATATTTTATATCTATAATTAAATTTATACCTCATTATCAATTATCCTTACGAATAATTATTTTTTAGTAACAATCGGAGATATTCTGAACGAATACTCCACGTCTTGATTGGACGCATGCTTAAATTCCGGTCTTGTATCAGGACCGCAACTATTGCTTCCGATGCCTCTTACAAAGCCATCGATGCGTACAATAAGTTTATCTTGCGGAACAAGTTCAAAAGCGTGCTTAGCCTCTGCTAAATCCTTATCGCTGTAGCGATTTGCATTGAAGTTGAAACTCATAGCATCGCCCGTAAACATAAAGCCGTTGCCTTGCTCGTTGGTGATTTTAGCCCACCTAACTCCACTGCGGTTGCCGTTGTCTTGCGGTTTTATATACGGAGTAAACATATCCTCGACTTTCATTGAATATACGCCCATAATAGTATGTTCGGTCATATCGCTATACGATTCCGCTTCGCCCCTACCGTAATATACCACTTTGTCAAATTCAATAGGTATTTCCATATCAAGTCCGAACTTGGGAATATCGTATGCTTTACACTTTTGCAAACAAGCTGTTACATCAATCTCGCCTCCGGAGTACACCGTGTAGTCCATATAAACGATAAATCTCAACTTACCCGCGCCGATCATATTTTCCTGCGTGCTTATCTTTATACTGTTACCATTCTTTTCGTAATCAAAATAGACGAGCTCGCTTTTCATATTGTCAAATCCGTGCTTCTTCCAGCCTTTTACGAGATACATATAGTTATCTATGGGAGCTCTGTAAATATTCGGCGTAAGAACTTTAGCGTCCTCATTAGTGAGCAAAAACTCTTTGTCGTCGATTTTATAACTCACTAACTTACCCTTTTGGGTATCGAAAATAATTTTAGCCGACTGCGTGGCAATCTTGAGTTTACCGTTCTCTTCTACGCAAACAAGATTATTGTCCTCAGGTTTAGAACATTTCTTGATAAATCTAGAAAGCACTATCTGCTCTTTTGCGACAAACTTACCTGTGCGCTTATCGTAGTAGATAAAGTTGAACAAACACTCTTTTGCCGTATCGATAGCGGCGTGCTTGATATGCGCCTCGCCGTCGCACATAGGCGGTATATCCATATTCAAAGTACCTTCGCTTGCTATATCGCCGTTGACTACGTATTGCCACTTAATGTCAAGATATGAAGTAGAAAGGAATCTGTTCATATTCTTCAATAAATACTTATTAGGCGAAATATAGAACGCCTTGACGGGTCTGTAACAAGCTTGCATATTTAATGCGCTGACAGAGAGCGATCTATCTGGTCCTACCAATCCGTCTACGCAGAAGTTGCTATCGTGAGCATATTCTGCGTTGTCACCGCCGTAGAGATATCCCTCGTCAGTCTTTACTGCGTGGTCCGCCCATTCCCAAATACAACCGCCCAACGCGCTGGGACATGAATAGAATTTCTCTACGTATAAATCAAGCGAGCCGGGTCCGACGCCCATAGCGTGCGCGTATTCGCATTGGAAGTACGGAGCTCTGTAGAATTTCTTTGGAGCTCTGCCCGCAACGTATTTTTCATAAAATTGCGTAGACGCGTACATCTGCGACACAACGTCATAATTAAATCTTCGAGTACGGCATACTGCCTCGTAATGTATTGGCGTACTATCCAACTTCTTTAGCTTTGAGTAACAATAATCTTGGTTTTTCCAACCTCCTGATTCGTTGCCAAGCGACCACATAATAACGCTAGCATTATTTTTGTCGCGCATGTACATTCTGTATACTCTATCCCAGAAATGATGTCGCCACTTTCTGTTGTTGGAAATTTTGTTGGGAAATGCAAGCGTTTTTTGCGTACCGTAGCAACCGTGAGTTTCTATGTCCGCCTCGTCTATGATATACATTCCTTCGTAATTGGCAATCTTGAGCATAATCGGGTCGGGAGGATAATGCGACATACGCACTGCGTTGACGTTGAGTTCTTTCATAAGCTCAATGTCTTTCAAAAGTTCGTCAGCTGTCATAACAAAACCGTTTTCCGCGCTCGTATCATGGTGATTTACGCCTTTAATTTTGATTGGCTTATCGTTGAGATAGAATACATTGCCGTTTATCTCTATGTTGCGAAGTCCGACTTCCTGTCTAATACATTGAATTGTTTTCTCGCCCTTTTTAAGCTCGATATACAACATATAAAGCTCAGGTATTTCTGCGCTCCAAAGTTGCGGATCGTCGATAATAAATTCAACCTTTTCTCCGCTTAACGTTTTTAATAATTTATCTTTATAATATAGACTGCATACGATTTCTTCGTCTTGTTCTTTAACGCTTTCGATTTCGACGTCGAGTCGGTATTTAACGCTATCGCCAATCTTACTCGACTTACATTTGAAGTCCCATACGTACGAACCTTTGAACGACGTGACGTATACGTCTCTAAATATTCCGTTGTTCCTAAACATATCCTGACATTCAAGATACGTACCGTTGCACCACTTGTAGACAAGAACTAGCATCTCATTGTCGTTGCCTTCTTCGTTGAGGTACTCGGTGATATTAAACTCGTGGGTATTGTGACTGCCCTCTGCATAACCCACGTAAAAACCGTTGATATATAACTGCAAACAAGAACTTACGCCCAAAAAAGTCAAGATATTCTTTGCGCTTTTCTTGAGCGAAAACTTCTTACGGTATACTCCCACGCTATTGAAAACTTCGACTTTACCCTCGCCGATTTGCGTATTGTAATTCTTGCCGAAATAACCTTTGTCCGCCGGCACAAGTGGCATTGTATTGAGATCGAATTGATATCTCGTATTTATGTAAAACGGCTTTTCATAGCCTTGGAATTGCCAACAACCCGGTACTTTTACTTTATCGAACTTAATTTCGTCGGTGTCAAACTCTAGAGGCATCTCGCTGATTTTGCCGTAGAAAGCAAAGTCCCAATCTCCGCTCAAGACTTTCAATAAATCAGACGTATATCTTTCTTTGAGATACGTCGACTTCTGACAAGCCTCTAAGTTTTTGAATGGAACGAAATATGCCCTTGGCTTCAAAACGTTGTCCTCAAAACAATAAAAGTCGTTAAAATTATCGTTAGCTAAAGTATATTTCATACTGATTTCCTTATATTTATATTTTTTATCCAATAGCGTAATTAATCTTGGATTGTATTTTTCATATTATAACATTATAATATAATTAAAGCAATATCATAATGATAATTTGCCTATGAAAATTATTTTTTGACCTAATTTATCAAGTTTCATATAATCATTAGTGATAATTCGATGTGTAATTTACCATATTATGCGCATACTAAAGCTATGATTTGGGCAATAAAAAAAGTGTGTCGCACTATTGGCAACTTCTATTGGAAGATTTTCGGCGGAATATTTTTAGCAACGCTATGGGTAGGCGTCGGAACGCTATTATTATTTTCAGTGCTTGGGTTTCCGCTCGCCCTAGAATGCTTTAAGATAGCATATCTAAACTATAAACCGTTCGGCAAAAAGATAATTCTGATTCCTAATAGAATATTTGCTTCAATAGTCTGGTTTGTTTCCTTTGGGTGGATAATAGGCAGTATTTCCATGGTAAACGCACTGATTTCCTGCGCAACGGTAATAGGAATACCGCTCATCAATCAGTGGCTGAAAGTATGCAAACTCGCATTCTTTCCGTTTTGTAGCGTATGGGCGTAAAATTACGCAAAAGTAATTGCAAAGAGCGAGGAAATTCCTCGCTCTTAGTGGTATTGTGATAACTTAGTGTATTGTCATTTCAAGCGTAGTCGAGAAATCTCATCCGCTTATTTTTTCATAGCTCTTTGCTCTCTAAGCAAATCTTGGTATCTTTCGATTTGGTCGTATCTTAAGTCTACCATCTTCTTTGCAGTTTCAAAGGCTTGAGCATCTGATACTAAGATTTCTGTTTCCTTGACTTTGACCTTTGTTCCGTCGCCTGTCGCGTCACGGCGCAAGTCTTTCATGTACTCGTCTTCCATTTTGAGTAACGCAACCGTCGTATCTTTCTTTACCGTCAACTTAAGCAATGGATTGGTCGTCGTCTGTCCGTATACTACAAAGTACGTAGACTTCTTCTCTTTGCACTTATACTTCGTCAATACATATTCTTTAAGTCCGTCAAAATACTTCTTCTGCTCTTTGGTAAGCAAAGCGTACGCTTCGTCAAGAGTAAGTCTTGGAGCTATTTCCTTTTTAGGCTTCGGCGGTGCTACTACAGGTACTTCTTTCTCGACAATCTTTTCTACTTCGACTATCTTCTCGACCTCTACGGGCACTTCTTTAATTACCTCAACAGGCACCTCTACTCTTACTTCTTTTTCGACGATTTTCTCGACAGGCACTTCCTTGACAACTTCTTTCTCAACTACTTTTTCCACTTCTACCGGCACTTCTACTACTTTCTCCACTATCTTCTCGATAGGGACTTCTTTCTCGATTATCTGAGTTTGTGATTGGTTAGTCGACATTGACAATATTTTATCCACGAGTTTTTCTATGCGCTCGTCATTTTGTTGCATCAACTTCTGAATATTCTTGTCGTTCTTATCAATCAACTCTTTTATTGCTTCTTCGCTTTTTTCGCTCTTCTCAAGTAACTTCTCAACAAGCTCGTCATTTACCGACGCTTGTTGCGGTAAGAGCTGTTGTACGCCCGGGAGCATTGCCGTCATTGTTTCAGACACTATTCCGCGTATCTGTTCTGCGCCTATGCCATAATCTCCGCCCATATATCCGCCTTGAGATCCGCCGTTGCCACCGCCTGCGTTTCCGCCCATCATGCTCATAAACATCATTTGCATGCTTTCGTCGCGTTTTCTCGCCTCTTCCTCTCTGCGTTTTGCATCAAAGTCGGCTTTGTTGCGGTCATACTCTTCTTTTCTTTCTTCGTACTCTTCTTCCGCACTATTGCATTTCTTCTTGGATATTATCATTATTACGAGAGATACTACCGCCAAGCCCATAAGTACGCACGCTATAGCTGTCCAGGCTGTCATTGCCATTCCCAAAAATACGCCTGCGTATACTGTATCTAACTTCTCGGCTTTCTTGTTGAACTTCTTTCTCTTGCTGTTATACCCAGCCGTCTTAGATAGGAATATCATTATCAAGAT
>JAIDUT010000018.1 GCA_029060065.1 Clostridia bacterium
TCTATATCTTCTAACTTCTTACCGAAGTACGGTACAGTAGACGAGGATATCTTGAAGTCCTTGAGCGTCATATGCTCCAACTTGCCTTTCTCTATCTCTATATCTACACTATCCGTAGGTGTTCCATCGTAATACCACAACGGCTCTAAGCCGTCTGTAAGTCTATACTTAAACGTATACTTTCCGCTATCCGCTACAGTCTTAACTGACAGTACTCCGCTATTCTTTACGTTAGCAGTAGTAGTCTTATCCTCTCCGTCTTGCATAATGTAATACGTTACTGACGGATTAGTCATTGCTCCGCTTGACGGAGCGGTATGCATTACTTTAGCTGTGAGAGTTATGCTCTCTACGCTGTCGTATTCTATGGTATTTTTATCTACGCTAAGACTTGTCTTTATATTAGAGGTTACATAACTGTCCGATAAGCCCCATACGGCATACAAAGTTATTTCACCGAAAAAACCAGCCGGCAATTCTGTAAATGGCTCGCTATTGCCGGTAGGGTCGTTCGTCCAACCCTTGAATATGTGATTGGTTTTTGAGGCTATGTAACTCGCAAAATTTGCATTATTGCTTGCGTTTGGCAATTCATCGCCTGTCATATAGTCGTTGGTCGGCACGCTGACTATATTTTCTTCTTTATCTCCGCTTAATAAATTCTTAAAGGTAATAGTTGCTACCAAGTAATTACGTACTGGAGAATTATCCGGGTCATAAGAACCGCCTATTTTGCTCGTATCCCATATGTTGGAATATTGAGAACCGGAGAAAAACGTCTTTGCAGAAGCTAACATAAGGTCAGAATTGCTGAATTCGTTAGGCTCACTAGAAATATTTGACAAAGCATCACTAGTGCCACTGCTTAAAGTTGAGTATTTGGCGCTGGTTTTTACAACGTTTATATTAATTACGTTGTTAGCAACTGCTTTAACTCTTCCAATTACTGCGTAAATAGGATTTTTTGTTGTAGCGGACGCTATTCCTTTAAGCCCTTCAAAATAAGTATTTTTTATCTTTAATGTTACGTTATTAGTATCAACTCCCACTAAACCACAATTAGAACCTGCACTACTTGAGCTTGGCGTTATCGTAGTAGTACCTACAAAGTTTTCTATCGTAACGTTACCTCTCGCCAATGATACCGAAGCTCCTATATAGTCTGACGCGGAAGTATGAGGGTTTCTAACATTAGCTACACAGTCATAGACGACTGTCAATCCACTTACAGGATAGCCAACCATACCTCCAGTAACAGGAGCGCTACCACATTTAACAGATACGTCTAACTCTGACGAACAACGATAAGTAAGGAGCGTCTTATTTGCAATATTATGCATGCCTACAATTCCGCCGGAAATAGCATAAGTCGAGTAACTAACAGTAGATTTTATTTCTCCCGTAGTATGACAGTTTAGTATGTTATTATTTCCATAAGACGAGCCTACAATTCCGCCCACGTAAGGTCCATGATTAGAATAATACGTCTGATTTTGCGGAACGTTTTGATAACTGTAATCAGTTACAATTAAGTCTGTTATTGTTCCGTCATTTAACCTACAAAACGCCCCAAAACCGCCAAGTGCCACACTTGAAGTGCCTATATTAGCGTAAGCGGAGCCCGTCCAATACTGCCATGTAGCGCAAGTGATATTTTTAAGTGAATATCCAAGTCCATAAAAAGTGCCATTAAAATTTACTACGGGATGAAACGCTACCCCATCAAAGTCCAAATCATTGCCAAGTACATAGTATTGACCAGTACCGTGAGTTGAGTCTGTTGCCATCTTTTTGACAAATACTTCCCATTCGTCTATCGATGTGATTACGTGAGGATTTGTCTGCGTGCCTTGAACGTCAGAGGAATTGACTACAACCGTCGATATATCAAATTGCTCGGTGCCCGCCTTAAACCCGTCAACTTTATCTTTATCGGTGAAGACGTACTTTACGCCATTAGCAAAATAACTAAATCCGCCTGTGGTGGGAGTTGTAGGTCTTGCCAATGGCGTAGATATCACGTTGTCGCTAATATCCTCTGCATAATTACTTATATTTGCGCTATCACCAAAAATACCGATTACGCACGATAATGCTATTACTACAGCAAGAGTTATCGTCAGAAGCGCAAGTATTTTCTTTTTGTTATTGCTTTTTATCATAATGCTTCCTCTTCGTGTATACTTTTTAGTCGGTTGAGATTTCGCCACTGCGGTCGAAATGACAAAAGTCGATTTTCGGCTAATTAAAATACCTTTTTCCTCGCTTTCTAAGAAAAGTATACTTTTACTGATTACAATGTATTGCAATCTTTTTTTGCTTGAACTATAATGTAACTGAGAAAATATGCCTTTTCGTAAAAGGCAAAATACATTCAGTAAAAGTATACTTTTTTTAGAAAAATTAGAAAATATTTTTATTTTATAGAAGAGTATGTGGTAAAATTGAAAATACGCAAATTTTTGCGTATTTTCTTTTGTACGTCATATGCTTTATTTCACGTAGATTTCTTGGAAAAGAAAGAACTTCGGCGCATGATAGGTGCACGTCAAGAATACGCCCAAAAAGACAAGAATCCCTACAATAGAAAGATAATTAAGCCACTTATGCTGTGGAATAAAAAAGACACGGTAAGCCGTATAGTATCCAAGGGCTATTGATATTATAAAATTGGCAATATCAATAGGCAATATTGCTCTGCGAGTAAAGAGCGTATAGCCCATAAATATCAAAATAATAGATAATGTTGTCACTGTCAAAGCGCAAAATACTGCCAGAAAATAATTGTTGACATTATGATAAAACAAAAAACCGCCTACTAGGAATATTATAAACATTGGAAGTAGCGCAAGTTTGATATGCTCCCAAATACTTTCATTGGTCGCAACGAATATCCCCACAAAAGTATTCTTCCCTGTCCAATTATATACAAAGTGATTAATAGCCCCGAGTATTACCGTAAATATTACACCTAAGACTGTAAAAAGTTTAATTTTTTCAAGTTGAGTAAATTGACTTAGTTTCTTTAATCTTATCACGTATTTAGTATATGTATATGCGCGGAATATATACTAAATACTTAGACTTCGATACGCTAAATGACGGCTTGGGTTGCTTGACATTAAGGGCGTGAAAAAAAGAGTACAGACGTATCTGTACTCTTTTTTTTGTCGACACCTTTGCGTTAACAAGTGGTATACTTGCGATACAAATTTTATTACTTAATTTCGACTTCAGCGCCTGCTTCCTTGAGCTTGCCTGCGATTTCGTCAGCAGCATCTTTAGAGATACCCTCTTTAAGAGCCTTAGGAGCATTGTCAACCATATCTTTAGCGTCCTTAAGACCAGCGCCTGTCAAGTCCTTAACGAGCTTGAT
>JAIDUT010000019.1 GCA_029060065.1 Clostridia bacterium
ACCAAAGAGCAGAAGAAGTACTTTGACGGACTCAAGCAGTACGTTCTCGACAAGTATAAGTGCAAGGAAAGGAAATCTACGTACTTTGTAGTCTACGGACAGACGACGACCAATCCGCTACTTAAGTTGACAATAAAGAAAGATACTACGGTTGCATTACTCAAAATGGAAGACGAGTATATGAAAGACTTACGACGCGACGCAACAGGCGACGGAACCAAGGTCAAAGTCAAAGAAACGGAAGTTTTGGTAAGCGACGCGCAAGCCTTTGATACTGCAAAGAAGATGGTGGACTTGAGATACGACCAAATCGAGAGATATCAAGATTTGCTAAGAGAGCAACGCGCTATGAAAAAATAATTACCTATCTCTGCGATTGTGACAGGCGTTAATAGGATGATAAAGAGCGAGGAAATACTTCGCTCTTTATTTAGTCTGTATATATTTTATATCACACTTGGAATGAATATTTTGAGCCCTATCAAAATAAGTACTATACCGCCTATTATAGGCGCGGAATTTTTCAAGAGTTTACCGAATTTTTTGCCTATGAAAAAGCCTAGCAATGATAAGCCCCAAGTTATTATTCCTATTATTACGAAAGATATCATAGCGGTTGTTATATTGTAAGGCTCGGCGATAAAGATTACGCCTATGCTCAATGCGTCAATGGAAGTGGCTATAGCTTGGATAAAAAGCTCTCCGACACCGATTTTTTTCTCTTTAGTAACTTCGTCACCGTTTGCTTTGCGTTTTTTTATATCGACTATCGTTTCGATTATGGATTTCAAGCCTATTATACTCAATAATACTAAAGCTATTAAAGGAATAAAGGTTTTTAGTTGTTTTTCAAAAGTCGCGCCTACAAAGTATCCTATTATAGGCATTACTGTCTGAAAGATACCGTAGAGAAGAGTAGATAATATGATTTTGATTGGGCGCATATTTTTTTCCGCTAACGCGTTGGACATAGATACGCAAGTCGCATCCATTGCAAGTCCAAGCGCCAAAAAAATCGACTGTACTACCCACATATTTGTTACTCCTTATAAAAAAAGTATAGCTTGTTTGCTATACCTCTAAACGACTTGACGTATAGCAACGCACAGCAGTGCTAAAACGTAAGTCTCGTTATTTAATTCAAGCCAGATATTGCTATCAGTATGTTGACTTGCCACGCTATTGCGCCAACTACTCCCTTAACTATTTTTATTATATTACGGCAATTTATCTTTTGTCAACGCGAAATAGGGGAGTTTTTGCGTTTTCTTTATGATTGATAGTTAATTTTTATAGATTACTGATATTTGAGCGATATTTTGATAATATAAATATAAAAAAATGCTAAAAATCTCTTTACAAACATAATTTTTTTTGATATTATAAATAAGCAATTTATGGAAGCTTAGCTCAGTTGGGAGAGCATCTGCCTTACAAGCAGAGGGTCATAGGTTCGAGCCCTATAGCTTCCACCAAATGCGGGAGTGGCTCAGTGGTAGAGCGTCACCTTGCCAAGGTGAACGTCGCGAGTTCGAATCTCGTCTCCCGCTCCAAAATTTTTGTCACGTTTATGTGATAAATTGCATACAATATCATGGAATGGCACCATAGCCAAGTGGTAAGGCAGAGCTCTGCAAAAGCTTCACCCCCAGTTCAAATCTGGGTGGTGCCTCCAAAAAAAGCTCTTGCTAATCAACGCAAGAGCTTTTCAATTTTTTAATATATGCTGCTGTGGTGGAATAGGCAGACACAAGGGACTTAAAATCCCTCGAGGGCGACTTCGTACCGGTTCAAGTCCGGTCAGCAGCACCAAATACCAAAAATTCGGGGTGTAGCGCAGTTTGGTAGCGCGCTTGGTTCGGGACCAAGAGGCCGTGGGTTCGAATCCCGCCACTCCGACCAAAATCGACAAAGTCAATAGACTTGTCGATTTATTTAACTCTTTTTTATATAAATATTGAGAACGAGGAGTATATGGAAGTCAATCGCATAGAAGAGCAGTTTAATATTATTGCAAAAGAATATGATGTAAATAGGAAAAAATTTATACCGTGTTTTGTAGATTTTTATGAAAACACTACGGAGTTTATTGCTTCAAATATTTCTTATCCCAACACAATAGTGGATTTAGGAGCAGGTACGGGACTTATGTCATATTTTTGGTATAAGCACTTTCCAAAATCAAAGTTTATCCTCATTGATATCGCAGAAGAGATGCTTAAAGTGGCAAAGGAAAGATTTGCAACTTTGGACAACGTATTTTATGCCATAGAAGATTATTCAAAAAAATTACCGACAGAGGAATCTGACGTAATAATATCTGCTTTGTCAATACATCATTTGCATGATAATGACAAAAAAGAACTATTTAAGCGTGTTTATGATAAATTGCCGATGGACGGAATGTTTGTTAATTATGACCAATTTTGCGCGGGAACAAATATGCTTGACGGTTGGCTTGATACATATTGGGAAAAAGGATTGCAAAACAGTGGTTTAACAGAAAATGATTTAGAGTTATGGCGAGAGCGGAGAAAGTTGGACAAAGAGTGTTCACTAGAGCAGGAAGTTGAAATGCTTAAAATTAGCGGTTTCAAGCAAGTTAAATGCTTATATTCTTGCGGTAAGTTTTCTGTTATAATTGCAATAAAAACGGACGAGATGTAAACTCGTCCGTTCAATTTTTTTCACTAAGCGTTACTTTTGCGCGTTTACCGCAAAACTTAGGCTCTCTATATCTTCGTTGCTACCGCCGACTACAAGAATATCGTCTGCTTTGAGCACGGTATCGCCAAGCGGGGTAGTGATAAGTTCGTCGTTGGCGCGTATGATTATGAGGACGTTGACAGCGTATCTATTTCGCAATGCCAATTCACTCAAAGTCTTATCAACCCATTTGTCTGCGATATTAATCTCTGCTATTGAATAGCCCGACACGATCTCCATATGATTTTGTATATTAGGATTTATAAGTTGCGTAGCTATCTTAATTGCTATAGCGGCTTCCGGATATATGACGTTATCGACGCCAATTTTGCTAAGTAATTTACCGTGTTTTTCATTGTGCGACTTGGCGATTATATTAGGACAGCCCAATTCTTTGCAGGTTAGAGCAGTTATTATCGACGCTTGAATATTGTTGCCTATGGCAATAACGACAGTGTCGAAATTTTCGATAGCAAGCGACCTAAGAGTGCTTTCTTCCGATACGTCTGCAACTATTGCGTGAGTGCTGAAATTGGATACTTCGTGAATTCTTTCTTCGTCGATATCGACGGCAAGAACTTCGTAGCCGTAATTATAGAGTGCCTTGGTAATTTCCGCTCCGAATCTTCCCATACCGAGTACTGCGAATTGTTGTTTTTTTTGGTGCTTAAATCTTTTCATATTTTTATCCTTTTACCAATAGACTATACGTTGATGTTAGCCTCCGGGTATTTGATTTTTGATATTTCTCTGTTAGATTTTGCAAAAGACATAAAGAAGGTAAACGCTCCTATTCTTCCCAAGTACATATCTACGATTATTACTAATTTACTGAACGTCGTCATAGTCGAAGTTGCGCCCATAGTCAGTCCGCAAGTGGAGTAGGCGCTAATCTGTTCGTATATCAGCATCACTAAGTTATTCGTTCCAGTATTGTTTTCTGCCGTAAAAATCAGCATAGCGCTAATAAATAGTATGAACATTGCGAGCAAAACTGTGCTTGAGGCTTTAGCAAGAATGTTAGCGCCTATGGATTTTTTATCTATGACATATTCTTTCTTTTGTTTAAGCGTCGCTATTACGTAGGCTATAAGTATATACAAAGTTGTTACTTTAATACCGCCTCCGGTAGAACCCGGCGCAGCGCCGATAAACATCAATGCCATAGAAAGTGATATTGAAAGATTGCGCATTTTGTCTACGGGTATGCAGGCAAATCCAGCCGTTCTGTTGGAAACGGAGTGGAAATAACAGTTTACCCATTGTCCCAAAAGCGACATGTTTCCTATGGTATCAGGATTTTTTCTCTCTGCAAGCCAGAAAGCAAAAGCTCCGCCAAAAGTCAAAATCAACGTCATTATTACTACGACCTTTGTATGCAACGACCATTTAGTAAACCTTTTGTGTTCAAAAATATCTACGAGAGCAATAAAGCCAATACCGCCAAAGCCTATCAAAAGAGCGAGCGTAATAAGTATAAGATAGTTATTATTATAATCTATCAAAGATACGCCTGTAACTGATACTACATCGAAGCCTGCATTGCAAAATGCCGAAACGCTGTGGAATAATCCGTACCAAAGTGATCTACCGAATGGGACTCCCTGAATGCAAAATCCGATTGTCAAGAATACTATACCGATTGTTTCCGCGCCCAATGCAAGTAACATAATTTTGATTGCTATGCTCTTAAGCCCCTGCATACTATTTTGCGACATCTCTTCGCTCATAGTAAGTCTTCGGCGCAAAGTAAGTTTTTTGCCAAGCATAGAGTAGAAGAAAGATGTAAAGGTCATGAAGCCAAGACCGCCAATTTGAATAAGTATAAGAATAACTATTTGACCGAATGTCGAGAACGTGCCCGCAGTAGGAGTTACGGACAGACCTGTAACGCAAGTAGCGGAAGTTGCTGTAAACAGCGCGTCGACAAAATTTATACTTTTGTCTTTTTTCGTTGAAAACGGAAGTAAAAGCAGAAGCGTACCGATTAAAATTATTAACAGGAATCCCAACAGCAAGAGTCTTGCAGTCGTCAAATGAGAAATTATTTTATTTTTACGTGAGCGAGTCAGTATAGAGTCGCTCAACTTTAATTGGCGTTGCATTATAGTATATATTATATATCAATGAAAAATAATTTGCAAATATTTTTATGTCATAAAAGAGTTGAGTATGATTATAGATGAAATCTAGGCAAAAATTTTTCTTAAATTACGCTTTGTTGAACGATTACATAAATTTCTAGGTCAAAGTTTTCAAAAAGGCTTGATTTATACATCATTTACTAATATGATATATATGTATAATTATAATATAATATTTATTAATTAAACTATAATAGGGCAGTGTTATGGCAGTAGAAAAGGAGCAGAACGTAAATATTGAAGATATCCAAAACGTCGAAGCGGATATGTTATATAACGCCGATAATGTAGAAAATGACGTTGTTGAAAACGTTGAGTATGCCGAGCCTGCCGTCGAAGAGAATTATCTGCCAATAGATAACGGTTACGCTTTACCCGAAAATGTAGACGAATTCACTGACGTTTATGAAGATAAACCAA
Source organism: Clostridia bacterium (assembly GCA_029060065.1). GTDB lineage: Bacteria > Bacillota > Clostridia > Christensenellales > UBA3700 > RACS-045. The sequence goes on from JAIDUT010000019.1 coordinate 5,271, forward strand.
ATAAGTTCAAATATCCTAAAAATCAAAAGGCAATATCACGCCAACGTCGCAATAAGATAATTGGCAAGGTATTGGCTTGCTTTTTTATACTTGTCTTTTTGGGAATCATAGGGGGAACTACCGCTTTCACGTATTCTACCGCTGATAGGATTTGGTGGGAAAATATCGGCGAAGAAGCCGGAGTTGAGTTCAAAGAATTGTTTACGCTCTTTAACGGAGTAGCGGATGCAAACGAGGATAAGATAGTTACCAAAGGTTTCAATGACGGCGACCTTGACGATTTCTATGCCAATCTAAAGCGTAAAATGTACCTTGCGCAAGATTACGATTTGTCTATAAGTAAAATTATAACTTCCGTAATGAGTTCAACCAATACCGGTAATACGGAAGAGAATCAGAGCCCTGCGTACGCTACTTTAGGCGTAGACGGCTACGACTTACAATACGTCTATTACAATATTGACGGAGATATTACTATCAGCGACGAAAAACCTATGCCGGACGAAATCGGCGAGCCTTCCGAAGATCAGGAGGGAAATACGTCTTTGACGGGTAACGAGGAGTTGGATAAACTTCTTCAAGAGATTAAGTTTGACTTTTCCTATCTTGCGCAATATAATGGCGAGAAAAATATTTTGGAAATTTCTGATAAGCAACTGGGAGCTGTTGTCAACGACGCTTTTTCCGCGTTGTCAAGCTCTTTCACCCAACTGCAAGAGTTGGAGAAAACGATTGGCAAAACGTTGAGTGAAGTTCTTGCCGTCAAGCAAATCATTATTGCAGGCAACGAACTTGATAGTTTTCAGACCAAACTAAAACTTACATTAGAAGTCAAGGTAAAAGATTTGGTGTCCAATATCTTGAAACAGAAAGGCATACCGTCAATAGTAAATTTAATTTTGCCCGATAAGTTGTACGCGTCTGCCACGGTATATCCTTACGATGCTACAAGACCGATTGAAGCATCGATAAATAGGCTTCAAGAAGAAAAAGTCAATAAGGTTGTTAGGATAGTAGACGTCATATTGAAAAAGACAGGTAAGACCACGTCTATCAGCGATATGCTTGTTCAAGTCAACGGCAAAGTAGTTGAGGTCTTAAATCAAGCTCAGGAAAAATTGCCGATAACTTTTGTTCCAACGGGTAGCGTAGACCTTTATCCGATAGAATCTCTTATGAGTATGTTGGACGTAGACGTAAGCGAACAAGCGTTTTTGTATATGCTTAAAGACATGAAGTTGCCAACAGGCGAGTCGTTGGGACTTATTATGCCTACTCCTGAGCAGATAAAGCAGGAAACCAACTTATTTGTATCCGAACTTAGTACGAAATACTGTCTTGACAATTCTATCGCCAACATCAGCTCCGATAATACGATTAAAGACGTAATGAATTTTGCTAGTAGCGAAAACGCGCTTGATGCGGTACTTCTCAACGACAAAAAAAATACCGAGATATATAAATACGGTTATGGACAACAACTTAAGGTGAGAACTTCTTACGAAGCCTTGGCAGGCATGCTGTCCGATTACGTCAATAATGAGGGACTGCTGGGTAATATTATAGCCGACATAGTCGAGATGAGTTACGCTACAGCAAATGAGATACTATCTGTGGACATAAGAATAAACCTATCTCAAATGTTGGGATTTGACGACGAGAGCGTTATGTCATCGTTGATAAAACAACTTGTGCCGGAATATATCTACGTCAGCGCAAATATTTGTGTAAACTCAGAGAGTAAAATACCAACGGCTATTGAAATTAACAAGACAGGGGAAGACAATTCAAAGGCGCATCTTCAAACTTTAACGGCATTGGCAAATAAGTTCGGTATGGACACGTCGTCATTGACTTACGACGAGATATGCGCTCAGATAGACGGCGGATTGCAGAGCGGACTTGCGCAGATGCAAGAGCAAATAGGCTGTGATATAGTGTTTACGGAAGAATGCGCATACTTGCCAAATCTCTTTGAAGTGGTCTGCGGTACGGGACAACTTGACGAAGATGAGGAACATAAGATTGCTCCGGAAAACTTATTCAACGTAATGAAGCAAGTATACACTTTCGATTTAGAGAGTTCCGATATAAACAGAACGGAAGACTTAAAATCCTTTACTGTCGAACTTGAAAGTAAATATTATTTATTACAAGGTAAAGTTGACGAGTTGCTAGCGCAGAATGGCGACGGCAATTTATTGCAAAGCGTAATGGGGTTATCAAAAACTTACGGCACGGCGATAGACAAAAACGCTTTGGCGCAAGACAAGCGCGCCTTGAGCGAAATATATCCTATGATGACGGCAGGCGAGTTTGCTTACGTCATGAAACTCAATTTAGATATGGATAATATTAGCGTGATTAAGTCGGCAGAGGTTTTGGGCGCAAGAATAAATAGCCAAGAAATAATTTTGTATCTTCAAGCGCTACTTTACGATAAGCAAGACGGCGTACAGACGCAGTCGGATACGAACGAAGAAGAAACGGACGAGGAAACCCCCGATTTGAGCAAGTACTCTAATTTGTTGCCTGAGAGCGCTTTTGTCATATTGACTATTGACGTCGAAAAGATGAAAGCGGGTGACGACACGTGCGTAAAAGTGACGATTGACGGAATGAATGACGAGTGTATGGCTGACTTCTTCTCGATAGTTCGCAAGCTGACCGGCAATGCAGTAACTTCAAACGAAATAGAAACGGATATCGACACCCAACTCAAAGATTATATGAGCGATGTGAAAGGTATCGACTATGAGTTTAACGATGACGCGTTGATAATTGACAATCTCTTCAACGTTATCGCATGTAGTGATATGGTTAAGAGCGACGAAGCCGACGCTCACGTATTCACTCCGGAAGAGATACGTAGTTTATTGCAAAAACTTTACGGCTATGATTACCAAACTATTGGCGGAGACTTTACCGTAGCGACCAATTTGGATAATTTTATTGACAACGAACTCTATAATAAATATTTTATAAGCGACGGCTTTAAAGACATTTTGAAAGGTTATGCGTCCGAGGATACTTTGCTTAACGGTTTTACTCAAGACCTCAAAGGAGATAGTTTTATTGACAATGTAAGAGTTAAAGACTTGATTTCTATTAACAACGTGACGGACGTTGAGGGTAAAAGCCAAAGTCAGATTGATGAGGAAATTACGCAAAACTTTAAGCCCGTATTCTCTAAAGAAGAAATAGCGTACTTGTTGCGTAAACAAGTACTGGTAGCGGGAGATATGTCGTTTATGAAAGAGCAAGAGGTAGTATTTGCCGATAACGACGAAAATATTATGACCCTGACTTTGCGTAGTAAAGGCAATCTTGAGGACGAAAATGCCAAGGGACTTATGCCTGAGTATTTTTATGTAAACGTTACGGTAGAACTCGGAGCTATCGAGAAAGACGGTTCGCGTACAGATATGAACGTTTACGCCTTAGACATCAATTCCGTGAGTTATGAGGAACGTAAAGAGGGCGTACAAGATCTGCAGTTGTTATTGATGTTTATGCAGAGAATACAACGTAACACTCAAGGAGAGAGTGAGGATGCTTCAGAAGAAACTTCGCTTGACGATATTATACAAGATATAGAGAATAATCTCAATGAATTTAAGTCGCAAATACACAACGAGGTATTTACCGTAACTTTCATGGCGGAAGGCGGATTTGTTCTCAACGAAACGTTATACCAAATCGCTCTTAATTCGGTATACGACGCTAAAGCAAACGATAAGTCTACACAGGTTGAAATGCCCGAAGAGATAAACTTCCGCAACGGACTATGTAAAGTAAACAATATGCCCGATACCTATGAATATTCGCAAGGGTTATTCTTGGATTTCAAGAACGGCAACAGAGCGGAAAATTCAAGTAATTCGCTAAATGAAATCAACGATAAGTATGCGCTAGCTAATCCTCTTGAAGAGGGTGCGCTAGCTATTCTCACGGTGCTAGGCAACTATGCAAAAGATTATGCTACCAATATAGACGGAGAAAAACTCACGAGCGAAGAACATAGAGCAATGGAAGTAGAAGACCTTCGCCCGAGCATAATTGGAGAAGAATTGATATGGCTACTTGAGGGAAGCGTATCATTTGAAGCCGACGGATACAAGGACGCAGTAATGAGCGCATTGTATATTCGAGGCGATAAGATGATAATTGTATACAGAAGTCCTGTCAATATAGAGGAAGTAGAAGCAAAATACAGTCAGTTATTGCCTGACTTAATGTCTATCGTAGTGAGCATTGACCTAAATGCTATTGAGCAAATCGACGTTATTTGTACTCAGATAAGTATCAACGACCTTGTGAACGAAGAAGCCTACGCAGTTCAAGCAATGCTAACTAAACTCAATAAACAAAGCGACGTTGAGGGCGAGAGCAAGAGTATGGAAGAAGCAAATAAAGAATGTTCCGATAGTGTCCGTAGCACAATGAAATCTTTGACGGACAATATGAACGTCGCTTATGTATCAGGCAAGACTGTTGACGGCGTAACAGATGGCGGAACTATGGTGCTTGACAGTATCTATGAAATAGCTTCGCAAAAGATAAACGATAACGATACAAGCGGAGAAACTCCGGTTAAGCCTTATGAAGTAAAGAAAACGCTTGAAGCGCTATTTGACGGATTGCATATCGACGCTTACAATCCACCTGCGTACTTAAACGCAGACGATATGAAGATTCATTACACTATGGACTCCGACTTAGAGTTATCGACCAATCTCTTCCTATCGCCTAATCTGCAAGATAGGAAGATTACGCTCAGTGGCGCGATAGGAGGGTGGAATATCGCGTCGATGATAGATACAAATAATTTGCTTGAACCGTTGGGACTTGATAAAACATCAAGTCAGAACAGCGAAATATTGAAATTAAAGCATACCGCGCTTATCCCTACCAGAGCCAACGGCGACGGTACTTTTGAAGCCATAAGAGAGGAACTCAAATCGCTAGGCGACAGGGAATATTTCCTAATTACTCTCGATATGGATATGGTGTCCGCCGCGGGCGTCAAGATGTCGATACTCCCCGAGCGTATGGACCTGACGTTGTATATGGATTTGACAGACGAAAAGATATCCATTATATACAACGCTATGGACGACGCTCAACGTCAAATCTTATCGCGCTTAGTCAAGACGAGCCGTCCTGAAGGAGTAGGCGGACTTGATTTAAGCAATACCAATGCCGTCAAGTCGGAAATTATGAATATGGAAATCATAAACGAAACGTATATGGGCTATACTTTCACCGTAACTTTGGGCGAGTTGTTAAAGAGCGGTGGCAATGTATTGCCTATCAATACGGCAAGACAACAAGTCGTAAGAAATGACGACGTCATACTTGGCATGGGCGCTATGGTGATTGACTACGCTATGGAGTTTTAGGCTAGAGTGACGTCATTTTGAGTGAAGTCTAATAAACTTAATAGAATATGCTTGCTAAATTAAGTTGATAAAAATATAATATAGTAAAAATGCGCAAGTAAAAAGGAGAACTTATGAAAAAACATTATGATACTTTGGAGATAGGACATATTTCGTTGGACTATAACATCGACTATCTTGACCACCAAATCATAGAGGTAGGCGGTGCAGTTATTTACTCTTCTGCGGCGGCTTGCGCGGGAGGTTACAAAGTGGGAGTAGTCACAAAATTGGCGCCTCAAGACAAGGATAGGCTTAATTGTTTTGTGATTGATAAAGAGGACGTATTTTATATTCCCAGCAAAGAGTCTACATCTATTCGCAATAAGTATCACACTGCAGACAAGGAAAGACGCACCTGTACTTGCATAGGGCAAGGCGACAGTTTTACTATTGATGACATACCTGACGTAAATTGCGACGTGTACCATTTTGCAGGTCTAATATACGGCGACTTCGACGGCGATTTAATGATAGAACTCTCCAAAAGAGGCAAGATAGCAGTCGATGTTCAAGCTCTGTTAAGACACGCCAATAGAGCTACGGGCGAGATGTATTTTGAAGATTGGGCGGACAAGAAGAGAGTTTTGCCATATATCGATTATCTCAAGACAGACACAGCGGAAGCCGAGATACTCACAGGACAGACGGATAGATTCGTTTCCGCTAAAATGCTTCATGATTGGGGCGCTAAGGAAGTAGTAATCACCAATTCGGCAGAAGTACTGGCATACGACGGCAAAGAAATGTATACCTGTCCCATTAAGGCGAGAAATCTGTCGGGTAGAAGCGGACGTGGCGACACGACTTTTGCATCTTACATAACTCAAAGGCAATCGCACAGTATGGCCGACGCGTTGCTGTGGGCGACTGCTACTGTATCTACAAAAATGGAAGCCCCGGGACCGTATAAAGGTACCAAAGCAGATATAGAGGCGTATATCAAGGAGTTTTATCCTGAAAAGCCTAAAAAAATTCAACTGTAAAATAGAAAAATAATTATATATAGAATAGATAAAATCAGGATATAATGATAACAAGAAGTAAAAAATCCAAATCTCTTATCTCTTATCTTTTATCTTTTATCTCTTATTTCTTATCTATAATACTGGGAGTATACTTATGCATTACACTTATAATACGAGCGGAACTTGCTCAAAAGTAATTGATTTTGACGTCGAGAACGGAGTAATTACCAACGTCAAATTTACCGGCGGTTGCAATGGCAATCTCAAAGGAATCGGAAAATTAGTCGAGGGAATGAAAGTAGAAGAAGTTGCCGAGAAGCTCAAAGGTATTCAATGCGGACCGAGGAGTACTTCTTGTCCCGACCAACTTGCAAGGGCTTGCGAAGCGTATATAAGCAATAAATAATTATAATAAAAACGGAAATTATTATATTGGCAAGCGTTTGACAAGTTTACAATTTTTTAATATAATACTTTAGCAACGCGTTTTAAGGTGTGGAGGTACAAAGGTGGAGAAGCAGAGGTTGAGTTTTGAAGAGAGAATAAAAGAGCTTGACGAAGCAAGTATTGAATACTATAATAGGCTTCAAGCTCATCTGCTTTCATACCGTGGCGTAAAAAGTAGGTTGAGCCTAAGATGCGACAGTTATAGAGCTGGTAAGGAATTGATTTCTAAAATCTCTATAGGCGGTAATTCTTTGAAGATTTTTCTTGCTATCGACCCCGAAAAAGAAGAGTTTGCGCAAAAGAAAGTCAAATTTAGAAGCGTAGCAGAGTCGGAGGCGTACAAAGAAGTTCCGGCAATGATTCCCGTTAAATCTCAGTTGTGCGTAAGAAAGGTATGTGAAGTCATAGACGTTATGATGTCGCAAAGAGGTCTAGTTAAGAATTAAGTAAAGACATATCGTCAAAATCAGGTATAAAGTCCTCGTTGGCGCTCTCTAAACTCTGTATAAATGTGTTTTCAAACCCCTGTTTTAAGGCATAATTTACTGCTATTTTATATTCTAGAGGTTTAAGTTTTCTATTTATTTCGGCAAATTTGAATGCTTCGCCGAAAGGCACGTATTGACCCATAAGAGAAATATAAGTATTTTTTGCCACGTTGTTTGCCAGCCAATCAATCACGCCTTTGGTATTATCAAGAGCGTTTGGCAAGACGAGATGTCGTATTATCAGACCGCTTTTCATTATTCCGTCGGTGACAATATCTATGGGGCAGAGCTGTCGCATTTTGACAATAACTTCTGTACATACTTCAAAATAATTAGGACAGTTACTGTACTTTTTTGCCAAAGAATTATCGCTATACTTGAAGTCCGGCATAAAAATATCCACGATATCCCTTAGCCTTTCCAAAGTTTGCGGGCTTTCATAACCACCGCAATTATACACGATTGGAATTTTAGGCTTGTATATTTCGCAGGCTTTAATTATATCGTCCACAAAGTGTGTGGGCGTCACAAGATTGACGTTATGCGCTCCCAAGTCCTCGAGTTTTTTGAACGCGTCGGCAAGTTGGCTTGCCGTAATATCTTTGCCTTTTCCACGCGATACCTCATAATTTTGACAGTAGACGCACTTGAGGTTGCAACCGCTGAAAAATACCGTTCCGCTACCGTTTGTTCCTGATATAATCGGTTCTTCCCATTTGTGCAGAGCTACTCTTGCAACCTTGAGCATTCCTTGGTTGCAATAACCTCTTGATTTAGTTCTGTCAACAGAGCAGTTTCTCGGACACAGTCGGCATAGATTATTCATAACTTTAGTCTAAACTATTGCCGAAGATATGTCAAGTTGAAATTTCTCTAGTAGGTCTTTCCGTTGCCGTCTGCTTCGTCTTTAAGCGCCATTTTCATATTGGCTTCGTCGATTGAACGCATTTTTACTCTTTGATTAGACTTTTGTTGTTTCTTCTTATTATTAGACTGTTTTTTCATAATATCCTCCAAAGATATTATTGCTAAATCGTAGGTAGTTAAACTTGTCGTTTGACAACGCGTGAAATATGTTTTAGAATATTAATTATGGAGCGAGGCATGAAAGTAGGAGATATCTTGACTGTAGAAATAATTTCCATGGGTATGGACGGCGAAGGCGTTGCGAGAGTAGACGGCGTTGTTTTGTTCGTTCACGGAGCATTGATAGGAGAAACCGTCAAAGTGCAAATTACTCAGGTCAAGAAGTCATTTTGCTTTGCTAAGGTCATCAAGTTGCTTGTAGCAAGCAGTGATAGAGTTGAGCCTAAATGTAAGATAGGTTTTAAGTGTGGCGGTTGCGAAACGTTGCACATCGACTACAAAAAGCAGTTGGAAATCAAGCGCCAACACGTCAAAAATTGTTTGGAGAAACAGTGTAAGAGAGATTTTATAGTTGACGAAACCGTTGCAAGTCCAAAGCAAGTGGGATATCGCAACAAAATTCAAGTTCCTATATCTTGCCAAGACGGCAAGCTAGTCGGAGGCTATTATGCTCCTAATTCGCACAAAGTCGTAGCGTTTTGTAAGCAAGGAGATGGCGGAAGTTGTCTTCTCAACAGCGACGGAATGCAGGAGATAATAGATGCATTCCTCGACTACATGAACAGTCAAGGTATAAGCGCGTATGATGAAAATTCACATAGCGGACTTGCACGACATCTTGTCATACGCAAGGTTGACGGGAAGTTTGCAATTTGCGTCGTTATCAATGGCAACAATTTGCCAAAGCGAGAAGTACTCATATCTATGTTGAATTCGCTCGGTATAGAGTTTTCACTATATATCTCGCCCAACACTCGCCGAACCAATGTTATTATGGGCGAAAAGGTCATTACTTTGTTCGGAGAGGAGAGCTTGCAGGGTGAGGCTTTAGGCGTAAAATATTTGGTTTCTCCACAATCTTTTATGCAAATCAACGACGACGTTAGGGATATGATTTATAGCCGTGTAGGCGAGATAATACGTTCGAGCGGTATAAATAACGTTATTGACGCTTATAGCGGTATAGGAATAATGAGCAATATTTTTGCCAAGTATGCCGATAAAGTATACGCTATAGAAATAGTACCTCAAGCTATAGCTAATTCCGAGGTCTTGGCAAAGCTCAACGGCAATTCGGACAAGATAATAAATATATGCGGAGATTGCGCGCAAGAACTTCCCAAAGTCGTAGCCCGTCTTGAGAAGTCGATAGTCGTAATCGACCCACCGCGAAAAGGTTGCGACAAAGCCGTTTTATCCGCGCTTTTGTCTGCATTGCCTGACCAAATCATATACATATCATGCAACCCTTCGACATTGGCTCGCGACATTGATATACTTCTTGATAAATATGAACCTACTTCAATAACTCCATATGATATGTTTCCAAATACCAAGCATATCGAAACTCTAATTTGTCTTAAACGAAAACAGCCTAAATAACGGCTTTTCGGGGCAAAATAGGGACGATAACCAATAAAATAAGCACTTACAAACCAAAACGGAGAGTAAGTGCTTATTTTTTATGCTTTGATGCAGTAAGACAAATTATAGTTTTAACTTCTGCAAAAGACTATGAAAGACATCGGTTTGCGGAAACATAGCGATAGGTTTTTAATTCATAATTTCTTTTAACCGTTTCAAAAAAATTTCGGCGCATTTGGGAAATACTTGATATTTCTTCCACGAAATATCGAGATGAGATATTAGTTCTGGATAGAGCGGTCTAAAACATAGATTGCTATTGCCATCCGTTCGGATTATTTTATCAAGGCAAACGGCATAGCCTACGCCTTCTTTTACTAAAAGCGACATATTGTAAAGTAAATTGCCCGTCGCAACGACGTTGAGTTCTTCCATATCTTTTCTAAACCATTTGCTTATCATATTTTTGCCGTGCGCTTGCCTTGAAAGAATAAGCGGTTTATCCCATAAATCTTCGGGCGATATATTTTCCTTTTCAACAAGCGGACTGTCTTTTCGCATAAGCACGCCCCAAGTATCATAAAATGGTAATCGAATATAATCGTATTTACTTACGTCAAACGGTTCGATAAAAATACCAAAGTCTATAAGACCTTTATCAAGCCTTTCGGACACAGTACCGCTGTCGCCGCTGAACAAATGAAATTTTACGTTTGGATAATCGCGCTGAACGGAACGAGCCGCTTTTGCTATAAGCCCCATAACGTAGCTTTCGCCGCCGCCGATATAAATGTCGCCGCTAATATTGGTAATGGGCGCGTTTAACTCTGCTTCCGTTTTGTTGTACAACTCAATAATTTCTTCCGCGCGTTTACGAAGTAGTTGACCTGCTTCGGTAAGCGTGATTTTTTTTGTTCCGCGAATAAACAGTTGCTGTCCTATTTCCTTTTCGAGATTTTGCATTTGCCGAGATAAGTTGGGTTGTGTAGTAAGTGCAGCTTCCGCAGCTTTTGAAATGCTTTGTTCGCGTGCAACCGCCAAAAAATATTTAAGTTCTCTTAATTCCATATTGCAACCATCCTATGAAATAAGTATATCATCAAACGATATGCGTGTCAATTATGGCTTTGGTATAAAATATAAGTAATTGCTATGTAACAAAATTTGACTTATAATATAACTGTATTAAATATTGAAGGAGCATTAAAATGAACATTTTAGTTCTAAACGGCAGTCCGCGTAAAAACGGAAATACAAAACAAATGTCAGAAGCGTTCCGTAAAGGTGCAGAATCGGCAGGTCATATTGTAAACGTAATCGACGTTTGTAAAAAGAATATCGGAGGCTGTTTAGCTTGTGAGTATTGCCATACGAAAGGACGCGGCGAGTGTATTCAAAAAGACGATATGCAACAAGTCTATGATTTTATGAAAGATGCGGAAATGCTTGTTGTTGCATCACCTATATATTATCACGGCATATCGGGACAGCTTAAATGTGTGATTGACCGTTTCTATTCTGCGGCTTATCCAACGAAACCGAAGCGGCTTAAAAAGGTTGCAATGATTTTGAGTTCGGGCGATGCGAATATGTATGACGGTGCGCTATTCTCATTCAAAGGCGATTTTTTGGATTTTCTCGGTTTAGAAAATATGGGTGTGTTCACGGCGCATGGTGGCGAAAACGGCTCGTATAAAAAACTACAAGAGCTTGAAAAGTTTGGTCAATCATTAAAATAATATGAGGTCAAATTATGAATACGACGGAATTTAGAAAAGCAATGGAAAAGAAAACGTATATCATAGCAAATTCCGAAATGCACTTACATATGCACCAAATGGCGCAACGAGCAAGAAAAATAACCGTTCAAATGAATAATGATTTCAGAACGCCCGACGAGATACGAGAACTATTTTCCGCTCTTACGGGGCAAGAAATCGACGAAAGTTTCGGCTTGTTTCCGCCGTTTAATGCCGATTACGGACAGAACATAAAAGTCGGCAAAAACGTATTTATCAATTCGGGTTGTTGTTTTCAGGATCAAGGCGGTATCGAGATAGGAGATAATGTGCTTATAGGTCAACAGGTTGTAATTGCCACAATCAATCACGACTTTAATCCGAGTAAACGCGCAAATATGTACCCTGCGTCCGTGAAAATCGGAAACGGTGTATGGATAGGCGCGCACGCTACTATTCTTTCGGGCGTTACTATCGGGGACAACGCTATAATCGCCGCAGGCGCGGTAGTAACGAAGGACGTACCGCAAAACGCAGTTGTTGCGGGCGTTCCAGCAAAAATAATAAAGAAAATCGAGGTATAAAATGAAAGTATTACTTTTTAACGGAAGTCCGAGAGAGAACGGCTGTACTTTTACCGCTCTTTCGGAGATTGCAAGCGTACTCAACTCACAAGACACAGAAACGGAAATTCTGCAAATCGGAAATAAACTCGTGCAAGACTGTATCGGCTGTAACGGTTGCGCAGAAAAAGGCAAATGCGTTTTTAATAATGATTGCGTAAACGTATGGATAGAAAAAGCGAAATCGGCAGACGGTTTTATATTCGGAACGCCAGTATATTACGCACACCCGTCGGGGCGCATATTGTCGGCTATGGATAGACTTTTTTATGCGGGCGGAAATGCTTTTGAACATAAACCCGCCGCCGTTATCGCATCTGCACGACGGGCAGGCACAACCGCAACGCTTGATACGATAAGTAAGCATTTAGGTATAGCGCAAATGCCCGTTATATCTTCCACCTATTGGAATATGGTACACGGCAATACACCAGAACAAATCAAACAGGATATGGAAGGTATGCAGACAATGCGAAATATCGGTGCAAATATGGCGTGGATATTAAAGTGTATCGAGGCGGGTAAAAAATCGGGTATATTTGCACCGCACGCCGAAACGTCCGCTTGGACGAATTTTATTAGATAAAATTAAAATTTAAGGAGATAAAATTATGTTAGGAAATTTTACTTATTGCAATCCCACAAAACTGTACTTCGGCAAGGACGCATTGAACGGACTTAACGAAGAACTTCCCAAATACGGTAAAAACGTTTTGCTTGTTTACGGTGGCGGCTCGATAAAGAAAAACGGCATTTACGATAAAGTTGTAGCCATTCTCAAAGCCAACGGAAAAAACATTTACGAGGATGCAGGCGTTATGCCTAACCCGACCGTCGATAAATTGAACGAGGGCATCGAACGCGCAAGAGCGGCGAAAGCCGATTTAATTTTGGCGGTAGGCGGCGGCTCGGTATGCGACTACGCAAAAGCCGTTTCTATCTCGGTCAACTGTAACGAAGACATTTGGGATAAATACTTTATCCGCTTCGAGGACGTAACTTGCGATATTATTCCCGTAGGGTGCGTGCTTACAATGGTTGGCACGGGCAGCGAAATGAACGGCGGCTCGGTTATAACAAATCACGAGCAAAAGCTCAAAATCGGACACGTTTTCGGCGAAAACGTTTTTCCGAAATTCTCTATAATGAATCCCGAATTTACTTACACGCTACCTAAATATCAAATGGTATCGGGTATTTACGATATAATGTCGCATATTCTCGAACAGTATTTTTCGGGTACGGACGACAATACGAGCGACTACATTATGGAAGGTCTTTTGCGTTCGCTCATACACAGCGCAAATATCGCAGTAGAAAATCCTACCGACTACGAAGCCCGCAGTAATATTATGTGGACGGCAACTTGGGCGCTCAATACGCTCGTCGCAAAAGGCAAAACAACCGATTGGATGGTTCACATGCTCGGTCAGGCTGTTGCGGCTTATACGGACGCAACACACGGAATGACGCTTGCCGCCGTTTCTATGCCTTACTACCGTTATATTCTGCCTTACGGCACGGCGAAGTTTGCCCGTTACGCCGTAAATGTATGGAACGTAAATTCCGAAGGCAAATCGGAAACGCAAGTTGCTTACGAAGGTTTGGAAATTATGGAGAAATGGATGAAGAAAATCGGGCTTATTATGAACATAACAGAACTCGGTGCAACAAAAGAAATACTCGACGGTATGGTAAAAAGCACGCTTATAATGGACGGTGGTTACAAAGTTATGGACGAAAAAGACGTTCGCGCCGTACTGAAAGCAAGTTTCTAATTTGCTTGGAGAAAATATTTATGAAAAGAATTTTAGGAGTATTGTTAATCGTTATGGCATTATTAGGATTGACTGCTTGCGGAAGCAACAATAATACAAAGCCTACCGTCGGAAATGCAAGTAAGGTTCTTATTGCTTATTTTTCCTGCACGAACACAACCGAAGAGATAGCCAAACATATCAAAACGGAAACGAACGGAACGCTTTATGAAATTATCCCCGAAGTGCCTTATACGGCTGACGACTTAAAGTATTACACAAACGGCAGAGCCGATAAGGAACAAGCCGATCCATCCGCCCGCCCCGCAATAAACGGCAAAGTTGAAAACATGGAAAAATACGACGTCGTATTCTTGGGCTATCCTATATGGCACGGTCAAGCCCCGCGTATAATCTCTACGTTCTTGGAAAGCTACGATTTTACGGATAAGACTATCGTCCCATTCTGCACGTCGCATAGCAGCGGTATAGGCAACAGCGATACGAATTTGCACTCTCTCGCCCCTAATGCGGATTGGGTGTCGGGCAAGCGGTTCGCGTCGGGTACTTCCCAAAGTGCCGTTGCCGATTGGATAGACAGTCTTGATATTAAACTCACGCCAGACGTAGCCGTGTTTGATTTAGAAAACGGCGAAAACGGACGCGCTCCTACCGTTACGCTGAACAGCGGATATGAGATGCCCGTTCTCGGAATAGGTACATATTCTCTGCACGGCGAAACGTGCGTAAACGCAGTGCGGTCTGCACTTGAAAGCGGCGTTCGGTTGATAGATACGGCTTATATGTACGGCAACGAAAAAGAAGTCGGTCAAGCGGTAAGACAAAGCGGCATACCGAGAGAAGAAATCTTCGTTATCACGAAGATATATCCCGGCAGTCAATTCTCTAATCCCGAAAAGGCAATTCAGGATGCGCTCGACACACTCGACATTGAGTATATAGATATGATGCTGTTACACCATCCCGGCGCAAACGACGTAAAGGCGTATAAAGCAATCGAAAAATTTGTAGAGCAAGGTAAAATCCGTTCTATCGGCTTATCGAATTGGTATATAGAAGAAATCGACGATTTTATCTCGCAAGTAAACATTATGCCTGCTCTTATACAAAACGAAATACACCCTTATTATCAGGAACAAGCCGTCGTACCGTATATGCACAATCTCGGTATCGTTATGCAGGCGTGGTATCCGTTCGGCGGCAGAGGACATACGAGCGAAATATTCAATAACGAAACGATTGCTAACATTGCAAAATCGCATAACGTAACAAGCGCACAAGTTGTTTTACGTTGGCATTTACAGCGCGGTGTTGTAGCAATTCCCGGTTCGTCTAATCCCGATCATATACGAGAAAATATATCCGTATTCCATTTCTCACTCTCGGACGAAGAAATGAGTGCGATTGCCGCGCTTGATAGAAACGAAAAGCATGATTGGTATTGAGGTGTAAAATGAAATTTAAAAAATTTTTTGCAATTATTATGACGTTGTGTTTAATCGTATTTGCGTTTACGGCTTGTAATAATAATCCGCCCGCTAATACATTACCCACGCCACCCGAACAGACTACGCCCGTCGAACCGAGCGAACCCACTACGCCCGAAAATCCTGATAAGCCTGTCGAACCGACAAATCCGAACAATCCGTCCGATAATGAACACGAAAATACTACTCACCCCGAAGAACCCGAACAGCCTGTTAATCCACCTATAAGCGAAGTAAGCAAGAATGTACTTATAACATATTTTTCTCGTATGGGAGAAGGCAGATACGGCGATAGATACACTTATAGATTTGCAATGCAGTTAAATGAATACATAGAGAATTCCACTCTGTTTGAAATCGAGCCAGTTGTGCCTTATCCTATCGAGTTTTCCGCCGCACAGGAACGTGCATCGCAGGAATGGGCGTCAAACGCACGTCCTGCCATTAAAACACAGATTAGCAATATAGACAAATACGAAGTAATCTTTATAGGCTATCCGATATGGAACGGTAACGCGCCGAGAATAATTTATACTTTTCTCGACACATACGATTTGACGGATAAACAAGTGTATTTATTTGCTACGAGCAGCAGTTCGCCCATGTCAGGAAGCGTTACGGGGCTGAAATCAACATATTCGCAGATTGATTTTATATCTTATTTGCGTATTACAAGCTCAAATGTAATGTCTGATACGGGAATAACGGAAATAAGACGTTGGGTAGATTCTCTTGGTTTAGTCGCCACTTAAAAGGAAGTGATATTGATATGTCGGAAAGTCAAACAACGATAGAGCAAAATTTAATAGACGCAGGTTGCGATAAGGAATTTATAGAAAGATTTATGAATTTAACCGAAACGCAACGAAAAGCGGAAATGTTAAAAATGCTTACCGCTCATAGAAGAAAGCTGCTCGACGGTATTCACGCCGATGAACACAAGATATATTGTCTTGATTATCTTGTGAATAAATTAAAAAAGGATAATTAAAGAGATTTGTAGGATGGCAACACCGAAAGAAGAACATAGAGGAGTGATCGAGGGGTATTATTACGCTTATTGTCCGTACTGCAGAATGACGTTGACGCAAGGGAAAAACGGCACGGATACTTTTATTAAGTGTCCGCAATGCGGTCGCTACATTCATGTCATAATAAAAGACGATACGGTGCTGACTAAACTCAAAGAGATATAAATTACAAAGACCGACTGCGGAGCGAATCCGTGGTCGATCTTTTTTTCGTTTATAGGTGTTTCAAAGGGTTGTGATAATAAGAGAAAAATGCTATAATATAAAGCAACTCCGAGGTTTACGATATGCTATTTGATATAAAAGATAATTTAATTCGAGAAATTTATTTGCCACACCTGCAATATATGAAAGATACATATATGACAGAAACTCGAAATTTTTTTAATGGGGTTGATATTAAGTGCCAGCCATATAAAGAAATGTTAGAAAGGCGGGTACAGGAACATATAGATGACAAAGATTATTGCGTTTGTTTCGAAATGGAAAGTCAGATTATTCCAATTATGAAGATTTAAAATATCATTATTTATCGTCGGTTTTGCAAAGTATAGTTTCATTATGGGAAAATCAATTGCTAGATTTTTATTTATTGGAGAACTGTATAGATTATAATGAAATTAAAACACGTCTGAAAGGATATTATGATTTGGACTTGGACAGTACGATTGACGAAATAAGGCAAGTAAACAATTATCTTAAACACGGAGCAAATGGGAATGCCGAAAAAAAATTGATTAAAATGAATTCAAGATTTTATCGGAACGACGGATATAATGGGGAAGCACGTGGTAACTATTATAGGAGCAAACAACTGAATTTGTCATTAACTGATATTGAAGTTTTTGCTAACGCATTTATTATATTTTGGACAGAAATCTATGAGCGAATTGAGCAGATTGAAAAAACCGAAAAGATTAAGACTTTATGTAGTTACACCATATTATTTTTAGGCAATTTATATACCTTTCGTAGTCTTCAACCATATCGAAACTCTAATTTGTCTTAAACGAAAACAGCCGAAATAACGGCATTTCAATTACAATGACGGGCTTTTACAAATTCTTTAGCAGACAGTTCAAAAACAATTCGGACGCTTTGGAAAAGACTTGATAATTTTTCCAAGCAAAGACCAAGTCGGCTTTTATTCTCGGCTCAAAAGGACGGAAAACCAAATTCCGCTCCGATGTGTTTAGCAATCCGTCTATTGCCAATGCGTATCCCATACCTTCTTCAACCATTAGAGAAGCGTTGTATAAAAGATTGTGAGTAGAAAGAATATTAAGTTTGGAAAAATCCTTGCCGAGCCATCCCGACAGCTCATTGTTGGTAAGCGCTTGTCTTGAACATAGCAAAGTTATGTTTTCGAGGTCTTTCGGGCGTATAGCTTCGCGTTCGGCAAGAGGGGCGTCCTTGCGCATTAAAAGCCCCCATGTATCGTATACCGGCAATTTGATATAATCAAACTTTTCGAGATTTGCATTTCCTACAAATAATCCGAAATCAACCAAGCCTTTTTTCAATCTTTCCGATACGTCTTCGCCGTTACCGCTATAGATATGAAAACGAATATCAGGGTGAGTGTCCGACAATTTTTTCATTGCGCCTATAATTACTCTCATACCTTGCGTTTCGCCACAGCCGATAGAAATATCTCCCGCAACCGTTTGGTCGACGGATTTTAACGACGATTCCGTTTTGTCTGCCAAATCCACTATTTCCTGCGCGCGCTGACGCAGAAATGTTCCTTCTTCTGTCAAAGTGATTTTTCTTTTCCCTCGCTCGAACAACTTGCAACCTAGTTCCTTTTCCAAGTCCATTAGTTGTTTAGAAAGTGTGGGTTGAGTGATGTGCAGGCTTTCTGACGCCGATGTAATATTTTTTTCTTGCGCAACGGCAAGAAAATATTTCAATACCCGAAGTTCCATATATGACCGCCTAGAAGTTTTATATATTATACACTTTTTTATCATTCCCGTCAACTATGGTAAACGATAGAAAATAAGTATTTGCTATAGTTATTTGTATGTTCTAAAATATTAATAGGTATACGTTACGCAACCTATGGAGGATATAGAAATGAAAAACGATACTTTGATATTGACGGAAGAATGGGATAAAACTTTTTCGAAAAGTCAAAAGGTAACACATGAAAAAGTTACTTTTCACAACCGTTATGGCATAACGCTTGTGGCAGACTTATATATGCCAAAGAATGCAAAAGGCAAATTACCTGCTATTGCGGTTTGCGGTCCTTTTGGAGCCGTAAAAGAGCAGTGTTCGGGACTATACGCGCAAACCATGGCGGAGCGAGGATTTTTGACGATAGCTTTTGATCCGTCTTACACCGGCGAAAGTAGCGGACAACCGAGATATGTTGCTTCGCCTGATATCAACACCGAAGATTTTTGTTCGGCGGTAGATTATCTTAGTTGTCGAGAGGACGTGGACGCCGAAAAAATAGGTATTCTGGGTATTTGCGGTTGGGGCGGTTTTGCTTTGAATACCGCAATTATAGATACGAGAATCAAGGCTACTGTAGCTTCCACTATGTACGATATGACAAGAGTCAACGCCAAAGGTTATTTTGACGGAGCAGACAGCGAAGAGGCGCGATACGAAATGAAAAAAGCGTTAAATGCTCAACGCAGTGTCGATTACAAAAAAGGCTCTTATGAATTGGGTGGAGGAGTAGTAGACCCGCTTCCCGACGACGCGCCATTCTTTGTAAAGGATTATTATGATTACTACAAAACTCCTAGAGGTTACCATAAGCGGTCGTTAAATTCTAATGGCGGTTGGAACAAGACTTCGTCGCTGTCATTTATCAATATGCCTATACTTGCTTACAGCGACGAAATTAGAAGCGCGGTTCTCTTAGTGCACGGCGAAAAGGCGCACTCGTGTTATTTCAGTAAAGACGCGTTTAAGAGATTGAAAGGCGATAATAAAGAATTATTGATTATTCCCGACGCAGTTCATACTGATTTATATGACAGAACAGATGTTATTCCTTTTGATAAAATTGAAGATTTCTACAGAAGAAACTTCGAGACCAAGTAAGAGAGAATATGCGTCTTGATTTTTGAGTATAAATTTGGTAAAATACATTGACATATGTTTATACGTAAACCTACGGAGGAAATAGATGTTTAATCCACAACTGGCATATTCATAACGCAACTAAAGGTGGCAGACAAATTCTTGTATGCGTAGGCGGAGAGGGGTACTATCAGGAATGGGGAAAACCGGCTGTAAAAATGCGTGAGGGCGACGTTATAAATATTCCTGTAGGCGTGAAGCATTGGCACGGCGCAGGCAAAGATAAATGGTTTTCGCACTTAGCGGTCGAAGTCCCTGCCGAAAACGGTAAGACTGTCATACCTTTTGCTACGTCGGCAAGTTCGGGACTCGGCCAAAGCGGGGCTTTGCTTAAAGAAATGGCAGGCTCGGGTAATTGGCAAACTGGACAGCGTTTTTCGTCGTATGCGTCGCAATCTACGGTTGTGTCATGGATAAACGGTCTTGGTTTGACTGCATAAATAAGCGACAAGTTTAGTTATTTAATGTTTACAAAGACATGCTTGCGTGCTATAATTATAAAGCAAGTAATTTTAGCGAGGTGACTTTGTGATAACTATACTTGTCGCAGAAGACGATATAAAACTCAATAAACTTGTACGTACTGTGCTTGAGGACAACGGATATAGAGCCGATATGGCGCTCAATGGTCAAAGCGCGTATGAGATGTTTCGCGAAAAACATTACGATTTAATTATATCGGATATTATGATGCCAATAGTAGACGGCTATGAATTGGCGGAGAATGTCAGAAAGATAAATTCTAAAGTTCCCATTTTATTTATGACGGCTATTGATGACTTTGACGCAAAGAAGAAAGGCTATTCTTTGGGTATCGACGACTATATGGTAAAACCTATAGACGTAGAAGAACTTGTACTCAAGATTGGCGCGTTACTTCGCAGGTCGCAAATTATAAGCGAAAGAAAATTGGTTGTTGGAAATACGACTCTGCAATACGATTCGCTCACGGCTCAACTTCCCGACGGTGAGATAGAATTACCGCAAAAGGAGTTTTATATTTTATACAAACTTTTATCATATCCGGGCAAGATTTTCACCAGAAGTCAGCTCATGGAAGAGTTTTGGGGCGCAGACAGCGACACTGCCGAGCGTACCGTCGACGTGCATATCACGAGAATAAGGGATAAATTTAAGTCTAGCGAAGACTTTGAAATCGTCACGATTAGAGGACTTGGCTACAAAGCTATCAAAAAACAAAAATAGGTGAAGTTATGAAAAAGCAGAAAAAAGATAACAATACACAACTGCTTGTAAAATTAAGTTTGGCAAGTTTCATAGCGATATTGTCGGCGATTGGTATTTTTTCCGGCGCCTATTATTTATTGGAGCATTTTCAAGTCCAGATTGATGAAACGTGGTGGGCTATTATAGTAGCCGGTATTGCGAGTATAGTAGTGGGCATAGTGCTTTCAATAGCTGTAAATTTGTATTTTTTCAATCCTATCAAAGATTTGCTTGATGTGACGAATAGGGTCGCTCACGGTGATTTTTCCGTTCAGCTTAAAGAGAAGAAAAAGAAAAACGGTGAGATTAAGAAAGGCGAAATGTCAATTCTTACGCATCATTTTAACGTCATGGTCAACGAGCTTAACAAAAACAAAACTCTAAAAAGCGATTTTGTCACAAACGTATCTCACGAGTTCAAAACTCCGCTTGCCAATATCAAGGGACATGCGGAGCTTATTAAGAATTGTCGCGATGATGCGCAGATAAACGAATATTGCGACGATATAATCTCTGCGGTATCCAATTTAACGGAGCTTACCTCTAATATTTTACGTTTGAGCAAACTTGAAAATCATGCGATACTTCAACCCAACGATTTCCGTTTGGACGAACAAATACGTCAGTCGATAATTATTTTAGAGAATAAGTGGTCGGAGAAAAATATTGAGCTCAATATCGACCTAGACGAAGTGACGATTTTCTATGACGAAGCTCTTTTCGGTCAGGTTTGGCAGAATCTTATATCCAACGCTATAAAGTTTACGGACGAAAACGGCGAGATAAATATTATGCTCAGAAAGTATGACGAAGAAGCCGTATTTACGATTAGGGATAACGGCGTCGGAATGAACGACGAAGTAAAAAGTCATATATTCGATAAGTTCTATCAAGGCGATACGTCGCACGCTAAGGAAGGCAATGGGCTAGGACTTGCGCTTGTCAAGAAAATCCTCGATAATTCCCACTGTAGCATTGACGTAGAGAGCAAGGAAGGCGAGGGCGCTACCTTTATCGTGCGTATTCCCATATAAGTCAGTTATTTTTTAGACTTACAGCCATACATGTAATGGCGAAAGCAAGATTTATGCTTGCGATAGTTATATAGTAGTTGGTAAAAGGCGTAACGAAACTTATAAGCAATAACAAGAGGCTGATTCCTATAAATCTAAAGCCGTTTTTGCGAGTAAAAGCCGTCTGTAAAATCATGCTAAGCATCTGTTTTGCAGGTATTTTGGTTTTGTTGTCTAGAGGTAATAAGTTATCTTTCTTAACGGCGTTGTATACTTGTTTGAAGTTGGAATAGACGAGCATTACGTCGCCGAAGTTTTTCATAAAAGCCGTAGTCTTTTTATCTCCGTTTGTAGTTAAGATATACGCTTTTTGCAAATTATTTTTCTTGCAAACTCTATAAAATCTAACCATAGTATCGGCGGATATCGAACCGTACTTAGTCCAAAGAAATACGGGATTGTTATCAATAAGGATATATTCGCCCATATCTTGAAAGTCGCGCTTGTTTTCGCAAAGTTTAGCAAGAATACTTTTTGCATAATCTTCTCCTTGCCATATCAAGTAAGTTACGTACTTGCGATAACTCATTTTATTATTGCGTGACTTGAAGAATAATCTTCTGACAATAGATACCACGACTATGGTAATCAAAGCGCTCAATACAAGTCGCATAGGCAGATTGAGCGGTAAAAAATATGCTCCTATGTATGCTGTGACAAAAGTTGTCAGAGTAAGTAATATTAAATCTATAATCGTCGCCATATTGATAATAATTTCCAAATATGCGTTTAATATACCAAAAGTAACGCAAAATCATTTATATTGTTGCTAAAATTTTTAATATTGTGTAAAATAAGAATATGAAGATAATTTTTGGCGGAGCCTTTAATCCCATTCACGACGAGCATATCAATATGATTAGGTACCTGCTTACGCTTGACGAAGTAGAGAGTGTGATATTGTTGCCGTCGGCAAATCCTCCGCATAAGAAATGTGATACGTCCTTTTCTCAACGCGTTGATATGATTAAATTAGCAATCGACGGTATGGATAGAGTTGAAATATGCGATATCGAAAGTAAGGATGACGGTAAGCACTATACTTGCGAAGTATTACCTAAACTCAAGAATATTTATAAAGACATAGCTTTTGTGATAGGCGGAGATAGTTTAGAAGATTTTTATACGTGGAAAAATCCTGAAGAGATTATCAAGATATGTCCGCTTTACGTTTTTACTAGGGGTGTAAGCAATAAATTCGACGAAGCTCTTAGGTATTGGAAAAGTAAAGGCGCTACCATTAAGGTATGCGATTATCATCCCAAAGACGTCAGTTCTACGCTAGTTAGATATAACGCTATTTTGGGAGAATACGACAATCTTTGTCCAAAGGTCGCGGAGTATATTAGGATTAGCGGATTGTATCTTAAATATCAAGACAAAATTATTTTACTCAAAACCAATATTCCTAAGAATACTTTTGAACACTGTTCAAGGACTGCTAAATACGCTCTGTGGCTCAATTATACGTTAGATTTAGAGTTGGATTATGACAAAGTATTGCTGGCGGGGCTTTTTCATGATTGCGCTAAGGCTTTATGTCATTCGCCTCATTCTACTCAAGGATTGCCGTCAGATTGCATAGGCAGTCCTGTAGAACATCAATTTTTAGGCGCGATAATTGCAAAAAAAGAATACGGAATCGATGATTCAGAGGTGCTTGACGCTATAAAATATCATACAACCGGCAAGAAAGTGATGAATAAATTGCAAAAATTGATATTCTGCGCCGACATGTTGGAATTAGGAAGAGATTATCCCGAAGTATGTTATTTGAGAGAATGTATTGCAAAGTCGCTTGATATTGGATATAGAGAATGTGTGTTGGCGCAGTACGAATTTCTAAAAAGCAAAGGCGGGCAAATCTATCCGCTCACGCTTGAATCTGTAAAAGAATTTAATAATTGAACATTGTTCAAACAAAGGAGTAAAATGGAAAAAGTAGAATTTATATGTAAGTTATTGGATGATAAAAAGGCAAAAGACATAGTTACCGTCAATCTTGAGAATCTGACTGTAATTGCCGATTATTTTATAATTTGTTCCGCAAGGTCCAATACGCAGGTAAAAGCGCTTTCTGACATTGTCGAGGAAGGCATGTCTAAGGCAGGCATGGAGCCTTTGAGAGCGGAAGGAAAGCAAGAGGGGCGTTGGGCGGTACTTGACTATGGCGATGTAATTGTCCATATCTTCTATGAAGAAACCAGAAGGCTTTATTCGTTGGAAACTCTTTGGTCTAATGGCGCTAACGTAACGCATTACGGTGAAGACGCTGTAGACGGTTTTAAGAAAATAGACAACTCGACGAGCGTTTAAGAATATAAAGGGTATCTCTTGTCCAAAATATAAATGTAATCATGAAAACAAAGGAGAAGAGATATGTTTTATCAAGACGTTCCGTATGTTAATTGCGTCCAACAAGACGTTGCGCTTGCGAAGCAAGGAGTTGAGTTGATTTTGTCGCAAAACGCTCAAATAGACAGTTATACTGTGTTGATTTGGGGCAATAAGTTATTGGTCGGAGTATTACCTCATCCGCTTTACAGTAGAACCCAACGCGATGCGCTGGAAGCTTGTATTAAATCGGATATAAACGACGTTTACGGTTTTGACGAGGTGTTGGTTTCGTTCGATACTGATATATTTTACGAGATTAATAAACTTAATAAATCGAGCGCTGTAAAAGACGAGGATGCGTCAGGGCTGTTTTATTCGGTCAAGGTTAGACGTAATTAATATTTAGTAATTTTAGCGGTCAGTTATTCAAGTAAAATTCTTTGAAAAACCTTGAATAATTGACCGTTTTTTATAATCTAGTTAGATTTAGATGTATTAGTTTCATATTCATTAGGCGCATTTTTATCATTTTTGCCTATTTTCAAAAGAGAACTCAGCGGTTTTGCTATAAGTACCGCAATAATACTTATTACTACGCATTTTAGGAATGTGTAAGGCATATTGAAAATAGCGAGTACTTCCCATAGTCCGTTAGCCGACGGACGTATCTGTTGATACATTGCAACTATTGCCGTCATTGGTAATATAAATTTGTCATATAGCGGATATACTACCAACGCGTTGAATAGCAAACCTGAAAGAATTGCAGAAGAAAAGCATCCCGCAACAAGTCCTATTATCATGCCTTTGAAATTAGGAAATCTCTTATAAATCAATCCTGACGGTAGAATAAAGCAAAGACACGTAAAGAAATCCGCTAAATCGCCAACTCCGCCCGTTGCGCCTGCGCCTTTAATAATAAGATGAATCAAATCTTTTATTATAGTGATTACTATACCGCTCAAAGGTCCAAGCGTAATATTGCCTATGAAAATAGGGAGCATTGAGAAATCAAATTGGATGAAGCCGGGCATCAATGGTACTGGCATCTCCAAAAAGTAAAGTACGCTTGCCATGGCCGACAATACGGCTGTAAGAGCAAGCCATTTGCTTCTAGAAACTGTTTTTTTCATATTTTATCCTTTTCCTATCCAGACTTTACTGTCGGTACAAGAATTTCACTTGTTCGGCGCCGTATATGAGATTTGCAGCGTTTGCGGACTGTACCGCCGGTGAGGAATTTCACCTACCCTCAAAGAATTATTGTTGAGACAATTATAAATCTATTGCAAAAACTTGTC
>JAIDUT010000002.1 GCA_029060065.1 Clostridia bacterium
GCAGTAATTTCTATACTTTTCATATATATCTCCCTTAAAGATACAGACGTATCTTTTTCTAATAATCTTTACAATAACCTAGATTATCTTTCATCTTTTCGTCTTATTAGACTTCTTGCCTTTTTGAGTATCGACGCTTTTTTGAATAATGATAGGTTGATCTGCTTTTTTCTTGTCCAAATTCTTTACAATAAGATTAAACGCAACGGAAGTAGTCATCGTCATAAAGTTGCTGACGAAATAGTATATTGCGAACGCCGCGCTGTACATTATTGCAAAGAATCCAAGGATAAGTGGCATAATATACGTCATGGTTTTGTTCATTATACGCTGTTGTTTTTGTTGAGCTTGATCGCCCGTAACTTGCACAGGTTGCATTTTTTGTTGCAACATAGTTGACAAAAAGCTGGTCGCAATAGAGAGTATCGGCAGTATGAAATAACCGTTCCATTTGCTTATGTTCCAGAAACTTGTCTTGTTATAATTTTCGATTATAGGGCTCATAAGCTGATCGTACGATACGCCGGCGATGTCCGGAACGGTTGCTCCTATACCGCCCAACTTCGTTGACGTGAAGTTGTCGAGGCTAGGTATTACGTTTGCCCAAGTATCAGACATAAACACGTTTTTGACCCAAAGCCAACTTTCAAGAGGATATTTGTCTACCAAAGATGCGTTAAGTTGGTCGATAAGCCCCGCTTGACGTATATAATCGTATGACGGGAAAAAGCCTTCGATAAATCCATCGCCACTTAAATACGTGTCTACAGCGGTTTTTCCCGCCGCAACGAGTTGTTCATTGTAGACTTTCAAAATCTGCTCTACGTTGTCAGTGTCTTTAAAGAATTGCAGATATATATTATACAGTTCGGTTACTTTGTCTTGATTGTATTGCACGATATACTGTCTGAATCCTTGGAATACCACGTAGAATATAACAAGCGTAAATATCATTGGCAAACAAGAAGTAAAGATATTCATTGAACCCTTTTGAAGTTCATACTGCTTTTGTCGCAGTAAATCAGGCCTATTGGCATATTGCTTTTGGATCTTTTCAAGCTGAGGACGTATAGCGTCCATCTTAGCTTTTTGCTTGCGCATTATCGTCTTTTGCCAAATGTCTAGAGGCAAAAGTAATAAACGCAACATAATAGAAAACACCACTACCGTCCAACCGAAGTTGCCGATACCGCTGTTCATCCAATGTAGCAAGCTGATAATAGGTTTCCAAATGGAACTTACGTCAGCAAGCAAACTAAAATTCATAATAGCCATTTTGCATTTCCTTTAAGATTGTCCTTTACAGGATCATATCCGCCTTTTGAAAAGGGATTGCACCTCAATATCCTAGCTACGCCCATAGCAGAGCCTTTGATATACCCCTTTTTGGCGATGGCTTGTCCCATATACGCCGAACACGACGGAATATGTCGACACTTGCCACCCACTACGGGATTGATAAATTGCTTATAATATTGAATAAAAAAATTTCCGCTTTTCATTTATCGTCCGTACGCCTCAATCAAACTTTGCTTTATCCAATACACTTTGTTTGAGCTTTAGCCTTTGAGCTACATCATCGTCGATTTTTCTTGCCAGTAAGTCGCTTTTGATTATCAAATGCAAAAGATTGTTTGCCAACTCCTCGAAGCTCGATTCACCGCAGGCATCTCTGGCAATGACAATATAATTCACGTTGTCCTTAAGAAATGGAATTATCGCTCTAAAGGCTTCTCTTAAACGTCGTCTGACCTTGTTACGAATAATAGCCCTATTATCAACTTTTTTACTTACGATAAAACCGACCTTCAAAGGGAACTTGGAAGGGGCGTGGACAAGTACAAGCATTTTATTGGCATTGCTTTGCCCTTTTATACGCAGATAATTAAATACTCTGCCGTTTTTCAGCCTGTACTTTCTTTGCATACTCTATTAAGCGGTGAGTTGCTTTCTGCCCTTGTTGCGACGTCTTTTAATTACGTTTCTACCGCTCTTTGAACGCATTCTCTCACGGAAGCCGTGAACCTTTGATCTTTGTCTTTTCTTGGGTTGATACGTCTGTTTCATATCTAATAGTCTCCTTTTTTATATAAAAAATAATTATGCTATATTAGTATAAATAAAATATAGGACGCTGTCAAGTAAATTCGCGTTGCTTGGGAAAATATGCAAAATTAATGGAATATTCTTTATATCTGGTTATATCAAGAAGGCTTTGATAATTTTTTGATTATTATGTATAATAATCAAAATTTTAAGCCGAAATTTTGCTATTCACAGATTCACAATATACACAAACTGAAGAGCTGAGTATTACTAACTAAGTTATTGTTTATGTGTGACGAAATACTTTTGGATAATATGCTATGAATCATATTAATGAAATATGTAGCGTCAGTAGCGATATAATAACCAAACAAAATAATATTAGCAAGAAGGCAATTAGAAAAGTATAGCTCTCACTTAAATGCAACTGAGTCTATAGTATTCCGAAAATTGTTGTATTAGCTGATTCACCGCACTATACTCTATTTCTCCTATAACAGGATTTGCGTAAACAAATCATATAATAGGACTATTTGATTATCGATTATATCACAGCCGTATTTAAGGGGTTTATATCCAATGAGTTTTACAATCAAACTATGATGTATATATACGCCCAAAGAAAATTAATTACACATAACGCCCAAAATGATGACGATGTTTCACGTGTAACATTGCTTTTATGTCCAAAGGTTTTTATGATTGTGCCGAAAACGCACTGTTTAGTATATCAACGCATGAAAAAGGTTAGGCATTCGATTTTTATAGATGTAAGAAAATAAACGTGTTTGCATAATAAACCATTTCGCATATTTCGCGACGTAAGAATATTCAAATAATATTTATCATTCTAGCAGATGGTATGGTAAATAAACTAGGGTTGGTAAGTCAAAAATAATATTTATTCCCGTAGGTTTCTAAATGTATAACGAAATATATCTTCGTATAGAGCTTTTGGATATTCAGCTATCTATAGAGCTATCTTAATATTTGAAATTATTACTTTGAAATGCTAATCAAATACCTAGCGAATATGTCTAGATCTAGATAGATATTCGTTGTTCCTAATCAAAGGAGGCGTTGCATGTGAAAACTGCGTTAATAGTAATTACTTAACAATCATTATAAATGAAGTGATGCAAAAAAGATTTTACTATATTCAATTATACGTGATGTCAATATAGTGTTTTTTGTTTTGCTCAAAAGCAATGCTAGAAAAAAATATAATATGTATCCAATATATCAGCAAGGTAGTTTTAATATTTAGACAAGCAGAAAGACGTTTAGGGATATTAAGTGGCTTAAGAGAAACCGGTATTTAGTGTCGGCTCGCCGTAAGAAACAAGTGTTGAAATGTAAATTTACATCATTTGTTGCCATGTACAGAAAAATATTGTCTAATATTGATATAAGAATAAATCAAAAGCCATATAATGGATATAATTTGAATTGTCTACATGTATAGATAAATAATTTTCACGTGTGCCATTGTTGAATTAAAAAAAATATATGTGCGAGAGCCATAACGGCCTAAAAATTGGCACTTGCGACATTATGTCATTTTGCCAAATAAAGAGCGGTTGTACATTATAAATCGTATAAATTTGTGGTGGCGTAGCATTGCTTAAGGCACATAAATAAATGCGTTTGCTTCTTGGGCTTAAGGTGTTCCACGTTTTTTTTGGTAGTGTTTTTGAAACCTTGGTATTTGCGTTATTGCAGAATCATCAATTGTCTAGTTGTAATATTTGTCTCCCCTATTATATGGCGTTAGCAGTTGCTATAATTAAAGTTACAAAATAGATTATTGGCAACTAATTGCAATTATGCGTATTCCTACGTAAAGCGCATTTCCGGTGATTACGATACAATACTTCTTCGATACAATAATAGAATTGATGACTATATTAAATCAGATTGACGGTAATTTAATTATAAAGATGATGCGGTGGCTTAATGCGCAAACCATTTATATAACTTCTTTAATTAGATAGTTATGCAACAGTATAAATCCGAATAATTCATATTATAGATATATGTGGGTCGCAAAGCTATGTGTAAAATTGCCAATGGGAATAAATGACAAAAAATCTTATGTTTCACGTGCAACATTTTCATTTGAATGTAAGATATAATCATTGTTATAACTTAGCTAGACCATGAATCGTGACGTTTTAAGTGCTACAATATTTATAATAACACTCGTTCCATTTTTTTATATCAATTATACTCAACGGAATTGCTTATAATGTGTAATGCATAATTGCAGGTCGCTATGGTAAATCTATCGATAGCTTTGTTGTAATCATTGTAATAGAATCTCGAAAGGAATATGATAGACAAGCGTTAAAAGCTATATTATATCAGTTACAGCAAAAAATCGAAGCAAATAAAACTATTTGCATTTGTACTGACATATCGTGAATCATGCTCCGGAGTTCGCAAAGTAATTGCTTGGAGAATTTGCGAAATGTGCAATTAGCTAAAAAAATGTAGAATATTTGATATTAATTCGCTGTTTTACGCTGATTTTATGTGGTTTGTCCATTTTATGGAGATATGTTCCTCGTGAAACAAATTTAAGAATCAAATTTTCTAATATTGCCATAAAATAACCAAATATATTCTAAAATATATCTGATAATTAAATTTATTTAAGAATAAAACTATCTAAAATTTAGTTGCAAGCTGGTTTTTTGGCAAATGTTTCACGATTTTTGTGAAACATTTTGAGCAAGCGAAAGCGCGTTAATTTTGCGCTATTTTTATTAAATTTTTCTAGTTTTAGTAAATAAAATGGCTAAAAACAAGGTAAATTATTGAACATGTTCTATAATTTACCTATATGAATACATAATTTAACTTGGGCAATAATAAGTATATAAATAATTAGGAGGTCAATATGCCCAGATGCAGTATATGTAGATGTCAGGTTGACTACGAGAACGCATTTATTTGCGACGTATGTCACAATTACACTTGCGGTGAGTGTATTATAAGATACGGAAAGACGTGCGATTGCGGAGGAAAATTACGCAATTTCAATTAATTTTGTTACATTAAGAAGATTTATTACTTCTTAAACTTTTTGATTAACTTACTCTGCGCTATCTTGATCTTAAATGCGTTACATTTGGCCATAATTGCGCTCTGATACTTTTTTATTGGCAGATATAATGCCAATGATGTCAATACGGTGAAGAATACGCAGATTATTAAGTGATAAATCTTCAAGTCGTAATCAAACTGCGCATACGTAACCAGAAAGAAAGTGGCGCCATAAAGCAAAACGTATAGACATTGGGATATATGTCTATATATTTGTTTTTTTATCAGAAACGAGCATATAAGGGCATTGAATGTGTATAATAAGCCTAACACTATGCCAAAAATTGCGTAAATTATCAATGCTCGAGGTTGATTCAGTGTATCGGATAGTATCATTTGAATATTTTTTTGAAAAATGACAGCTTCTGCTTGCCTTTTGAGTATTTAAGCGAGGCGATGCTACCGGATAATGAACAAATGCCTCTTGTCGTGTCAAGATTTACGATCTTAAGCTTTTCGCCGGTAATTATTAAGGATCTATCGCCCAAATTGCATATTACTTGCTTTTCGTCGCTTTCTAGCATTTCTGTCAGTCCATTTATTTCTATAGCGCTGTCAAAAACAATATTTAAGGATTTTTGAGGCTTTGTGGTTGAAGGTTGCGTGATTTGGCTCATCGTTACTCCTTTTTAGACGTTATACTACTAGTATAATATACTAACGACTATAAATTGTCAAAATCGTCAAAAATAGGGGATAAAATTAATATATTACTAAATTATCCATATTAGTAATAGGCATATATGTACTAAAATGATATATAGTATCATTTGAAAATCAATCAACAGTTGTATTTGATATAATTTTGTCCATATTTGCATTACTATTTATGACGCATTTATAGTATATTTTATTAACAAAAAAAGCGTTTATGACTATTTCTCTTGCTAAATTTCGCAATTTTACTTATTTTGCGCGCTATATTTCTACGGTTGGTAGTGTCTATCATATCTATAGCTTGGTTTATGCATGTGTAAATTGCGCCAAAATGCGCTACGTATCTGTGCGCGACCAAGTTACCGATAGTGTAGTGTGTTAATGTCTCGTAAGCGTTCTATATGCCTTTTAATGCGCCTGAATTTAGTTGCGCAGTTGTTAATTTATAATGCGCTATAGCACTACCTTTTGAGTTTATTGCAATAATTTAAGCATATTCGAGAATATATTTTGCTAAAATAACCAAAATAGACGATAATTGAGTATATATGACAATTTATTATTTTATCTATATTATTAATAGTCGAAATATATCTATATAGCGTTATAGTAATGTTTGAAAATCAAACAAACGTTGTTCAGATAACTAAATTATCCATATACATTTAATGTTTTGGCTTCTAATTGATTTTACCGATAAAATTTTAGGCAGTAATTTTTTAATTCAATAGTTTTACTCTGCCCCACTCTTCTATAAATTATAGGCAAAAAGATTTTCATATTCGTTGACTAAAATATTATATTTTGATAATATAATAACTGCAAAATATTTTTTAGTTTAAGCGGATATGGCGGAATTGGCAGACGCGTAAGATTCAGGTTCTTATGGCCGTAAGGCCGTGCAAGTTCAAGTCTTGTTATCCGCACCACAGAGGCAATCTTGAGGATTCAAGACTGCCGTTTTTGTGGGATAACTGCGACAGTCCGCACTGTGACGCTCGCATGAAATCTCGCTATGCTGTCGCGTCGCTCCTTACAAGTCTTGTTATCCGCACAAGGTTGTCGGTCTAAAAGTCTTCTGACGTTTATACCTTTTTTCATAAGTATTTGAACAAAACTTCTACTGCTAAGATTTGTACCTGTATAATTTTATTAAATACTTGATTTTTTTTGTGTTTTTTGTAATAATTTATTTAATACATATTTACGAGGTTTGAAATGGCTGTAAAAGTACCTACATACGATCGATTAATTAATCCTTGCTTTATGGCAATTAAAGCATTGGGTGGATCAGCTTCTAATGAAGAAATATACGATGAAGTTATTAGGCAGTTGTCATTACCTGAATCCGTATTAGAAGTGCAACAAACTGGTCATTTGGGAATGTCAAAAGTATCTTATAATTTAGCGTGGGCACGTACATATTTGAAAAAGTTTGGTGCTATTATTAATACTGCACGTTCAATTTGGACTATTTCTTCGGAATTTTCTGATATTGAAGCAGTTGATGCACGTAAAGTAGTTGAAATTGTTAAAAGTTTGGAAGCACAATCTATAAACAAAAAAACTCAACAAGAACAAAGAAAAATTGAGAAGGACTTAATAGTCAGCGAAGATGAGCAACCCGAAGAAGTTTCTTCGTGGCGTCTTCGAATGTTGGAAATTTTACAGAATATGAATCCTTATGGATTTGAGCGGTTTGTCCAGTTACTATTGCGTAATTGTGGGATAGATAACGTAGAAGTGACAAAGAAATCAGGTGATGGCGGTATTGATGGGACAGGACAATATAAATTAAGTGGCATTTTCAGTTTCAAGCTTGCGTTTCAATGTAAACGTTACACAGGTAATGTGGGAACAGGGGAGATAAGAGATTTCCGTGGCTCACTATCTACAGATATTGAGAAGGCAATTTTTGTAACTACGGGGAGTTTTAGTCCTGCAGCGAAAAGCGAAGCAAAGGCTCCGGGGAAAAAACCGATAGATTTGATGGATGGGGAAATGCTAATTGACAAAATAGCGGAGTTAAAATTGGGTGTTTCACCTAAAACAGTATATGAAATAGATGATAAGTTTTACGCACAATACAACGAATAGTAGTTTCTTTTTTAAAACAAAAATTAGGGGAAAGCAATGGAAAACCAAGATGCTATTATAGCAGAATATGATACACACTTCAAACTATATAAAAATTTTACTGATAGAGTACGGCAACTTTTAGAAGAATTGCTTGAAAGTGAAAAGATATCTTGTAATGCAATTACTTGCCTCATAAAAGATAAAGAAAGTCTTATTAGGAAAATTGAGTTTAAATAGGGGAAGTACAATTCTCTTAAAGTATCACGTATATTATTGGAAGTGGCAACGGTGGTAATGGAGGCACATACAATGCAGTTAGAGCGGGCGCAGGGTCAAGTGGTTCTGTAGGTACGCAAGGAAATAAAGCAACAATCGTATATTTGTAATAGGAGCAATCATGAAATATAACTATTTAAACAGAGCAAAAGAAATTATTATAGAGTGGTTTAGAAATGGCAATGCACGAGTTGGACACGCCATGAGATTGGTGGACATAATTCGCCTTCGAAATAAACAGTCGAATCTCAAGGTTGTAGATTGTTTCGATGATGCGCTTAAAGAACTACTTGCCGATGGCTTAATTGAGTTCAAAAAAGTCGCAGTGGGCGATGTTTACGCTTTGACGCAAGAGGGGTACGATTTCATATATGACGGAGCGGACAGCGATTACTTAGAGCAGGCAAAAGAAGTTATAATGAATTTGTTCCGAGATAGAAAAAGTCGCGTTGGCGACGTAATAACGCTTCGTGAAATCATACGGTTGCAAAACAGCAAGGAACCGAAAATCATTGACAATTTACAAAAAGCTTTTGACAACTTAGTTGTCAGTGGCTTAATTGAACTATCGTATTGCGACATTGGTGCGTGTTATAGTTTAACACAAAAGGGCTTTGACTTTATATACTAATCCAAACGGAACTGTTTGCTATTGTGCGGTTTTGGCGGTAGGAATGGAAAAAACGAGAGATTAGCCATAGCACAATACCACCTAAAAAGGAAATTTTTCGATTTTAATTTCTTTCATAATGTCATTATATCTTTTATGAGTATTATTTTTGAAAAATGTTACTTTTGGGATGTTGTATAAAATAAAACAGTTTATTAGAAAGAGATGAAGTGCAGTTTGTAGCATATGCGAGATTTTGTCATACACATTATTACAAATTTAAGATTATATAGTATAGACCGATTTTATAAATATTGATATACTTAATAAAATATATATAGTATTTATAGGTTTTTATTGAAATTAATTGTGAATTGCATATATAAAATTAATTAGCATGATTAGAGCATATTATTTGACGTTACTGAGATGCCGAGAAGTTGGTATCTCAGTTTTTTGTCTACCAAAAGTTAAATTGGAAGAACATAAGCTGTTTTCTATAACGTAATATGTATTGGCATTTGACTTAAAAAACTTGATATGTATTGACATTTGGCGGAGTAAAAGCGATAAAAATGATTAGTCTGTGTAAAATTTTGTAGAAAAATGGCGGAAAATGTTGGAAAATTGCAAAACGTGTCAAAAAACAGTTGACAGGTCACATGATTTAGTAGTAATATGCGAGGCGGTTATTCTATCTTTAAGGACATAGTATTTTAGAATGCGTTAATTTTGCTCAAATCGATTGAATAATAAGAAATAAGGGGAATATTGAAAAAAGTTAGAACAACGTAAATTGGTTTTTTTGTAGGAGATGTATACCATGAATACGAAGAGCAAATCGAGAAAAATTGTTTTGATTATTTTGACTATGGTCCTTATCGCGTTCCTGGCAGTGAGCGCATGGCTGACATTGCCTATAAGCGACGACTTTAACGATGCAGTTGATATAGTTGTCAACAACACTGCAGTTACTAAACTTTACAGTTCTAAACCTTACATAATTGCTGAAACCGAGGCTAAAGCCAAAGCGTATGCCAATAAATTGGGTATACCGGAAGACCAATTTGTCTATACCAATGCGAGCGTAATGACAATAACTGACGGCGTTTGGACAGGTATGAGTTCTACCGACGTTATCAATAAGTATGTGCATTTGCTTCTGCCAAACGCTGTTAAGACAATAGACGCAGGCTCAAACGATGACACCAAAGGCATTTTCTCTGTTAAATGGCTTTCTATTACGGCAGACGAAGGTAGCAATCTTGAGTCGTTCGTAGGCGCTACGTCGGCAAAATCTGCTTTGGGTAGAGGTTGGTTGGAGAGATTAGACTTGAGCAATGCTACAAAACTGACCGAAATTCCCGCTTACACTTTCAAAACTTGCGATAGATTGTACGACGTAGCTCTTCCAAACAGCATTACGTCGATTGGCGAGCAAGCAATCGTCGGAAACGCATTGTGTCATATTTCTTTGCCGTCCGGTCTTGGGGCTGATGGAAGCGGACTTAATTGGTCTGCTTTTAACGGATGCGGAAAACTTGTAGAAGTCGAACTTCCTTCCAATGCAAACAGTTCTTTTATATCCAAAGTTCAAAGTATGACTTCTATAAGCGGAGCATATATGAACGTGTACGTTAAAGGCGCGGGAAGGTCTTGGTTGGTTCGCACTGTCGACGGTTTTGTATTTTGCAAAAATCTTTCCAGAACAACTGCGCTTGCTACGGAATTAACGTTAGATGAAACGTATAAAATCGGCAAATGGTACTTGGTAGGATATCAAGGACCTGAGAGCGGAGGCGATACTGTCAATACTTCAGACGAGTATAACGTTAAATTGCCTACGCAAGTAGACCTAGCGAAGAACTCAGAAAACCGCGCAGGGCAATTTGATTATCTTGATTGCTCAGGTAATCAAGTTCAAAATGATTTCAGCGAGTTTACGACGCAAGCTCAACTTGGAGAAAACGTGGCTGTCAACGGCGCGACGGCAAATGCAGATACGGCGGAAAGTCGCGTTATCGCAGGCACTCAAGGAAGCGCAAAGTTGAGATACGATATTGGTCAGCAGGCGTTCTATTATCGTTGGATATGGCATACTACGATACCTGACGACGCTGTTTCTGTAATTGGAAACAGGGCATTCCATAACGCGCCGATGTGGACGTTTAATTTAGGCAACGTAGAAAAAATCGGCAGTCAAGGACTTGCATTTTTGGGAAGAACTACGGGTCTTGTTTTCTATCTTCCGTCAAATAACCCGGCTATTACCAGTACCGGAGGATTTAAATATACGTCAGAAGTACCGCCTTTGTTCATTTATCGCAATTATAATGATTACAACAAGTATTATATCAATAATTCCAACGCGACTAGCGGACTTCAGAAAGTTGTTAAAGATTTTTCTGTTAGTACAGGAAAATACTATTCTTATTTAATAGACATCGTTCCTAACGTTGCCGAATGGGATACATCGGCAAACAAGTATCAGTATAACGCTGTTGAGGAAGCCAAAATGCAACGCTTATATTCGGGCAGTTTGTATAATTACAACAGCAATCTTTATAATAATCCATTTGATTACGTGCGTAAAAGTAGCGATGTGTGGGAACATGAAACTCAATCTTTCCCATCATTGACCGAGCATACGGGCTATTCAAAGACAAGTTGGTTCACCGACACAAATTTTGAAACTAAATATACAGAAACTTTGATATGTACGGCAGATACCAGTAGCAATATTGCATCTCTTCGCAATTCGGCTAGCAAAGGAATCGACGTAATTAATATGTATGCTAAAAAAATAGTTTCTGTCACTCTTGAGAATAAGATCAGAGAGTACAAAGATAGATCTTTGCAAGCAGACGAAACTGAAATTACGGGAATTCCTTTAGCAATAAAAAACGACTATGACGTCAAAGTAACGCGTTACGTCGACAGTGAGGGTATAGAGAAGAGTTATAGTTCAATTGGCTCGCTTATTCAAGAAGCCGGTGTGTATACTATACAGATTCAACCCAATGAAGCATTCGGAGAATGGGACACAAGCGACATACCCACAATGACAGTTACGGTAAACAAAACCGAAATAGATTTGGGGGATTCAAGTGTTTTCCGACTAGGCGTTACCGACGGCTTAACTCTTAGCAATCTTCGCCCCGGAAAAGAAGTCCCAGGAGAGCAAGGTACGTCGCTTTATAAGTATAAGAGCTCTTGGTATACGGATAAACAAACTGACGATACGTTAGGTGAATTGATAGAGCAAAGAGACGGACTTTGGAACAGTTTTGTTCGCGCGGAAGGCGAAGAAATGAAATTCAGACTTACGATAATTACTGACGTGATTAAAGACGCGCATGACGGAAAAACCGGGATATTCGAGTGTTTATTCCCCGGCACGGCAAGAAGCGAATCGGGACAGTATACCGACCAATTTACCGTTGAGTTGACTGAAAAAGCAAAAAATAACTATAGATTCACCGTGACGAACGACCCGTCCCGTCAATTTTACGGTTATTCCAATGCTGATCAGTCGGTAGCAACTATCAACAAAACGTGGTATATAGTTAAACTTAACAACTGGCTTACGACGCAAGGAAATGAAGGAAATAACGACGCGCCGTCTTATCACATGGCGTCGTCTTGGGAATTCGGTACGATTGAAGTGCCCGACGCGCCGGCGGTAGCGCTCGGAACAGACGTGAATATTACGTTTAGTTTGGAATTAACGTCGCAGTATATTGTAGGCGGCAGCGGTACTTTGACACTTTCTACGGATGAGAACGGAGATCCTATCTCAATAGACAAATACAGACAGTATATAAATAGTTCTTTGCCTGTAGGAAATTATAGAATCATTTATTCGGTTGATTTCAAAAAAGACGATAATACGAAATTCGATACGTTCCAGCAGAGTTTCTCGTTTACTGTTTATGAAAAAGAGTTCGCTGAAGAAGAGAACGGCGCAATAAATCAATTGAAGGGAAAGACCTTCGAATACGATATGAGAAATGCGACCAACGCTTATAACCAAAACAAAGCCCTATTTGATTTGAGTAAGCTGACCTCCACGGGAAAACTTCAAGATATGTTGGGCTTGAATGAAGAAACGATAGGGAATACTCAGCGTGTGGGAATATGGAAAGAAAAGGATTATGACGTTCTTTTTGACAGACACTTTTCTATTTCTTACAACCTCAACCGTATGTGGAACAATTCATATTTGGATTTGGCTGAGCTTCAAATCAATTACCCTATGAATACGCCTGACGTATATACAGTGTATTATCAGTTGACGTGCAAGAACCGCAAATCACTTGTTAATGAGAATGATGACGCGCGTAGACAATGCTTCTTCTACGTAGTAGTCTACAGGACGCTCACCACGCCGACAATTAGCGATATAACATACACAGGATATGACATTTATCCGACGGTAAAGTATCTAAACGGCGAATTGGCTTTTGAGCAATCGTATTATACTATATCTTATCCATCGTATCAAGATAACGTAAATAACGGCGAAAAGAAAGCTATTCTCACAATATCCGACAGTAATTTCCAACTTTACCGTTGGTCTACAGAGGAGATTGTGGATAAAGCTAATATCATTGAGATACCGTACAGCATAGTAGCCACTAATAACAG
Organism: Clostridia bacterium; assembly: GCA_029060065.1. Lineage (GTDB taxonomy): Bacteria > Bacillota > Clostridia > Christensenellales > UBA3700 > RACS-045. The sequence continues at coordinate 13,424 of JAIDUT010000002.1, forward strand.
GACTACCGTACCGCTGTATATGGCAGATTGGTCTTGGAACAGTGAGATTACCTTAGATAATATAGTTTGGGAAACTCAGTTCGGCAACGTAAAAGAAGATTTTACATTTACGCTTGTGCCTGTGCATAGCGGAGAGAATGACAATAGAGAAACGGTTACGGATATTACTAAGTTCGGCGTTGCGCCGGCAGGTGTCTATACGCTATATGCATACTGTCCTGCCGATAAGGACGGCAACTGGAATGAATATGAGCAAACTCTCACCATCACTATTTCCAAGGCGGTCAACACGTGGTTTAAGTCGCCTAGTATTACTTCTTGGAGTTGGAACCAATACGAGAATTATGATTGGAGTTTAGGAAGTCCAATTGAGATACATGCGATTCCGATGTACTATTCTACGTCAACTGAGAGCAAATCGGGTTCGGGAAGATTTGACTTCCGTATCTATTCTATCGACGCGGACGCAACGGGTGACGATAAGTACAACGTTGTATATTTCGGCGACGACTTCCACTTCCAATTTGAAAAAGACAGCAACGGAGAATTTTTGACTAGCGGTGTAGATCCAAAAGACGGAGGACACTTCATATTGCCCATTGACGTCGCGAAAAAACTTGCGACTCTTCCCGCGGGACAATACTATTTGGTTGCTACCGTCTACGGTCATAGCAACTATACAGGTCTTAACAATTCGGTAGATTCATTTGTTAAAGGCGCAGTTCCGTTTACGATAGCGTCTGCCAACAACGTATGGTCTGATACGATTACTGCGACGGACTGGGCATATACGGAATTCCAATTAGGACGTCATCTCCATATCGGCGAAGCTAAGTACGAAACTCAACTTAAATATGCGGTGTATTATGATGATACGGCCGACGTTGCGGTAGTAGATGGAGTAAGACTTGAAAATATCATCGATTTTAATGCCGTTGCTTCAGGTTCAAGTTACACTTACGAACAACTTATGAGTATGCTGGACGTAGGCACATATATGCTTAGAGTACACGGCGACCAAGCACAGCGTAACGAGAGAGGCGGTATTAATTATCTGGCAATCGACGACCAGCGTAAAATTACGGTTGTTAAAGCTATGAATACGCTTAGCGATACGTTTGCAGTCAACGCCTATACTATAGGTACGAGCGCAGAGGGATTGATATCCCAATATACAGCTCGCTTTGAAAGCAAAAAAGTAGGATACCGTATTTCGCAAGGCGGTTACTACGTCGACGGATTGAGCGATACTCAAACTTCTGTCGATATCATAAATTACGACAAGTCATTGACGTATGATGAGTTATTGGAAAAGATTACTCAACTTTCAAGTACGGAAATCGGAAGTCAGTATACCGTATGGTGGACAACAGTAGGTAGCGATAATTTTTCCGCTCAATACGGTTCGAGAGCATTTTGGGTGTATCTAGGTCAAAACGGCTGGCTTGACGACGTTGAACCTACTATGGAGGACTGGACGTACGATAAGACTGCGCACCCTTTCGATAAAGACAGTCTTAGACTCATTCACGAAGTTGACGATGGCAAAATCAACATAGATTACTATATCGCTATGCTGAATGAAAATAACGGTCAGTTCGTCGTAGGCTCGTCTTTGACGGGTTGTCCGACAGATACAGGAGTATACTTTGTCAAGATTACTGTCGATTCCGACGAGTATTACAGAGGAATGTCAGTTGATTTGTTCTTCCGCGTAAATATGGCTGACAACGGTTTTGAAACTACGCCGTCAATTAAAAACAATGCTTGGGACTACTCGCAGTTGGAACTTGAGGATATTATCATAGGCGCGCCTATAAACGAAGAAGAAAATATGAATATTCAATACGTTGTTACTCGCGCTATTAGCGGTAGCGATGAAGAAGAGCGTATGGCTAGTCTATCTTGGGTGTTGGGCAGAGAAGTCAATAACAATTTGATTGCTTTGGATTCATTCTATTCAAAACTCAAAGCGCTTGACGTAGGCGAATACAAATTAAAAATCACGCTTTCTTCATCGGCAAACTATAGAGAAACGGCGCTTGCTCCCATTACGTTAAGAGTAAATCAGGCAAAGAACGGATACGCAGACGGCAAGTCGCCGGCGATTGTCAACGGCGTGACCGAGTGGGAATGGAATGAATATGACGCTACGCTTTGGAAAGAAGTTGCGACTAAATTCGGCGATATTTCAATATTTATCGATGACGATGCGGTTGCTACTTTGTCGGTATCAAATAATTTATCAAGACTTGAAGTCGGCGAACATCATATTCGTTTCTTAGTAGAAGCTACGGCAAATTACGAAGGTTTTGACGAAACGCGTACGTTCTCGGTAATAAAAAATAAGAACGGTTGGAAGGACGGCGATAAAGATAAGACGGCGTTTGTCAACGATTGGACTTGGGGTGAATATAACAATGATATTTCCGGAGGATTGCAGGTATGGAAAGAGCCTGCGCCTAATTACGGAACGTCGAGAGCTACGATATATAAAGGAACAAACGGCGTGGGCGGAGCGTTGGTTAGTAGTAATGTTTTGCTGTATTCGCTGGATTTTGTTATGAGTTCTCTTGACGCAGGATCGTATTACATTATTTGGACGGTCGTTGGAGATACCAATTACGAATCCATAACGCGCGAATACATCAACTTTGAAGTAAAGGTCAACTCAAATCAATGGGACGCTGACAAACCGGCAACTATGCATCCCAACGATAAGAAAGAATCTTCCGGTATTGAGTTCGGTTGGACTTGGGGCGAATACGGAAAAGACGCAGGGGTAGATTACTTTACCGCTCCCGTGGCTAAGTACGGACTTGTAGTAGCAAAGATAACTAAATATGATTCTACGTGGAGCAATCCTAAAGTTATAGTAGACGGTATTTCCAATCATATTAGTATTGCTAATACACTGGACCGTCTTGACGTCGGACGCTATAGAATCGAGTGGTCGGCTACAGACCCCAACGCGACGGGTAACTTTGAAGAAATCGAATATCCTAACGTTATTGAGTTTATAGTAAATCGCGGAGTCAACTCTTGGACAGGAGATAAGCCGTATATAGACGGTTGGCAGTGGGGAGCTTTCGATAGTAGTTTGTGGAAAGCGCCCGGACTTGCATCCGGAAGTCCTAACGCTACGGTAATTAAGTTGAACAGCGACGGTACTGACGGAGAACATATAATTGAAAAAATATCAGCTGAATATCTCAGCGCTCAACTGGCAGAACTTGAAGTTGGCAACTACCGTCTTGTATGGACGGCAGACGAGAACGATAATTACGAAATAGAGGGAGAAAATAAAGACGATCTCACTTTCCAAGTGTCTGTTAACGTCAACGGTTGGATAATTAAGCCTGCAATTACGGCAAAAGACAGTCAGTGGCAGTGGAAGACCTTTACGCTTGGCTATTGGCAAATACCTACAGCGCAATATCACCACAACGATATAAGCGCAACGGTCTATAAACTAAACGATGGTTGCGACTTCGAGTACGATGACCTCAACAAGAAGTACATTCTCGATGAGAGCAAATGCTCGGTAATGAACGGAATTACGCTTAATACGCTCGACTTGATTAACAACTTAGCTGTAGGCAAGTACCTCATCAAGGTATGCGTACCTCAAGACGAACACGGTAGGTTTTTGGGAATAGAATCGGTATTGCCGTTTACTATAGTGCCAAACGAGAATGAGTTTACTTCCAAAGAGTGCTATATCAACGGCTACGCATACGCAGATTTCAGAGGATATTGGAGCGCTCCTACCGCGCAGTTCGGCGATATAATCGCAAGCGTATATATTATGAAGAGTGGCGTTAGGGAATTGGTAGCGACTGCTCATGTAGACGACCTCAACGACGTGCTAAGCGCGCTTCACGTGGGCAGTTACGAAGTGGATTGGACAATTTCCGAAGATTCGGAAGGCAACTACCTCGGCGGTAAAACTACTACAAGCACGTTCGCGGTAATCAAGGCAGACAACCATTGGTTGCAAAAGCCGACCATATCTAGTTGGGCATGGGGTTCGTTCGACGCTAAGACGGCAGGACTTAATGCGCTTGCTTTCCAGACGAAAGAGGGATATTCCGTTCATTTCAAGATTGTGGACAGTTCTTACAATGAAATCAAAGAATTTAGCGGATTAGTAGACAATCAGGGATACTTTACGGACATAACGAAGGTCGCAGAAGTTCTTAAGAATCTTAAACCTGCTACGTATCATCTTTTGGCGTACTATCCCGAACTTGACGATTACAATAGATTAGACAAAAACAACGACTGCGAGTTTGTAATCAATCTCGCTGAAAACAAATGGGTTATGACGCCCGACATAGTAGATTGGACGTATGGCAGTCCTACCAATATGCCTAGCGGTAGCGCAATTTACGGTGAGGAAATCAAATATACCTACTATAAAGCGGTACTTGACGCCAACGGCGAGCCTATATTCAAGAACGGTAAATATCAAGTCGTAGAGAACTCTGCTTTCAACGGATGGAGCAAAGACGAAATTGCCGATGCAGGCGTATATATCGTACAAGCCGAAGTAGAGGGCAACGATTACTACGCGCCACTCTCCGCTCAGTTTGTGCTTCGCGTATCCAATTCAAAGTACAACTATTGGAAGACGCAACCGATAATTCAAAGTTGGGTATACGGTTCGGATAAATGTTTACCGGAAGGCGAATCGGCATACGGTAGCGTCACTTGGACTTATTATAAGGCGACTTGGAGCGAAGTTCTCAACAAGTGGATACCGACGGGAGAGGCGCTCTCAACAGACGGGCAAAATCCGCCGGAGGAAGTAGGACAATATATTCTCGTCGCAAGCGTAGACGCCTCTGAAGGTTACAATGCGTTAATCGCAAACGTATTCTTTGAGATTTACGAAAGAGCGACGTCTGAAGTATCAAGCGACGTACTCGTCTATATAGATATCGCGTTGGCGACGTTAGCGTCAATATTTACAATAGTAGTTATAAGCGCAGTAGTAAGGAGGTACAGAAAGAATGACAGCGTTAATGAATAATGTATTGCTAGCAGTAGAAATCAGTCAAACTACTCTTATCGTCTTAATGGCGGTATTGATAGTATTGATAATCTTACTTGCTGTATTGGCAACAATATTTATATTGGGAGTCAAGAGAAAGAACGAGGCTAAGCCTCAACTCGATGCCGTTACGGTTGTAGCCGACTTTGACAATTCGTTGGGTACGATAATATTAAAAGACGAAAACGACGTAGAGAAGTCCATATTCAAACCTGGCGAAACGGTGAAGGTTGCCGTTAAGGCTAACGAGGGGTATCTTCTTTCTGATATTTCCATAGAGGTGAATGAAAACGTTATTGCTCGTTTTAAGCCTAATGGCAGTGAGAAAAAACTCTATGAGGGTGTGTATGAGTTCGTTATTACGTCAAATACCGTTGTAAAAGTTCAATTCGAAGCGGACGTCGAATCCGCGCCGGAAGTATTTACTTTTGACGAGCAATTTAACGGAATCGGTGGCAGAGTTATTTTGGCAAACGCATTAGGCGAAGAAAAGAACCAATTTGTCGCAGGCGAAATCGTTAAAATATCGACGGTTGCGGACGATGGATACTACCTCGCTTACTTTGCTATTGACGACGAAGAGAAAGAACTTGTAGAGGGCGTATACGAATTCGTAGTAACTGCGCCTGTAAAGATAAACGTAGAGTTCTTGCCTAAACCTGCTGTTAGGTATAGCGTTACGGTCCAAACTAGCAATAACGGAGTTATTTCCGTGACGAATGAAAACGGCGAGGAGCAAGACGTTGATAAGGAACTTCACGAATTTGTAATCAATGCAGACGCGTTTATCAGCGCAACTTTTGAGGCAATACCTGTAGCTGTGGAAGAGGCGGAAGTTGTCGCAGTAAACGCAGAGGATGAAGACGAGGACGAAGAAGTAATGTTCGACGGTCACAACGTTATTCGCTTCAATAAGAGTTTTACGGCAAAACTCATTCAAATTGACGAAGTATCTAATTCTTGGTATACGGAATTGAAAAACGAACTTTTGTCATATAAGAAAGTAAAAGATAGAATGAGTTGGAAACGCGAAAGTTATCGCTTTGGCAAAGTTTGTGTCGCTCGTTTTGTAATAAGAGGTAAGACGCTTTGTATTCAACTTCCTCTCGATCCGACTCAATACGAAGATACTAAGTATAAAGTTGAGGATATATCTCACATTGTTTCAAGCGCGGACACGCCTTGTCTTTATAGAATTAAGAACGAACGTCGTTTGAATTACGCTAAAGATTTGATTGCGCAGGTTATGGAAAACATGGGCGCAGAGCGTATCCAACGTGAATGGGTAGATTATAATCAACCTTACGACACGACACTCAATCTTATTGAACGTCAACTTGTCAAGAAGGTCGTTAAGTTCAACGGCAAGACGGGATATGGCGGTATCGTAGAGAAACTCACGGAAGACCCGACTAAAGTTCAAGAAACTAAGGAGTGACGACTTGTCAAAAGCCGACCGTCTAATGATAGTAACAATATGATCTTAAATTAGATAAAAGACCTGCCAATTGGCAGGTCTTTATAAATTCTTTTGATTATAAATATACATTTCTAAACTCATATGATATAATATTAGCGAACGAAATCGAGGAGGCGCGTTATGTGGATTGTTGTAGCTGTCTTGTCGGCATTTTTTGCCGGTCTGACGGCAGTGCTGTCTAAGTGCGGTAATGAAAAAGCCAATTCAGACGTTGTGATAGCGTTGCGCGTTTCCGTTATATTCGTCTGTTCTTGGATTATCGTGTTGGCTATGGGCGCGCATAAGGCCATTGCCGATATGAGTCCTAAAGCAGTTATTTCCATTGTTTTATCGGGAATTTCCACGGGCGCATGCTGGATATGTTATTTTAAGGCGTTGTCGATAGGCGACGCGTCAAAAGTTTCTGCCGTAGATAAATCAAGCGTAGCGCTGTCCGTTTTGTTCGCAATTATCATCTTCCCCGACGAGCGCAATCTTTGGTGGGTAAAACTTATTTGCCTTGTGGTAATAGTCGTAGGCACCGCGCTCATGACAGATATAAAACGCGACGGCGGTAAAAGAAAGATAGCATGGCTTATCTTTGCTTTACTTTCGGCAGTGTTCTCCACAGCTACTTCATTGCTTGGCAAGATAGGTACCGAAAGCGTCGATTCAAATTGTGCTACAGCTCTAAGAACGTGTGTTATTTTAGTTATGGCTTGGCTAATCGTTTTTTGCAAAAGGGAAACTAAGTACGTCAAAGAACTAAGAGGCAAAGAGATTTTCTTTTTGATACTTTCGGGAATTACTACCACAGCCAACTGGTTTTGTTACTATTACGCAATTCAAAAAGGTCAAGTAAGCATTGTTGTTCCTATTGATAAAATGAGCATACTTGTTACCGTAGTATTCTCGCTGATTTTTCTCAAGGAAAAACTTTCCGTCAAGGCCTGGTTTGGACTTGCTTTGTTGACAGCGGGAACCGTCTGTATGGCTGTATTTACATAATATTATAAAATTTCAAAAACTTTCCATAAACCTATTGACATAGTAGGTAAGTAGGTGTTATAATCATATCAATCTCGTAGGTAAAAGAATTTTGTTCTTTTATTTTTTTGTAAGGAAGGCAGAAAGATGCAAAACTATTTTGAGAAACTTGTCAGAGCAAATTACCGCTTTGGACGAATGTGGCGATGTTGAAAGAAGAGAAAAACAAATATATTAAATAAAAACTAATAAGATAATAAGGAGATATAACAATGTCTAAGAATAAATATAAATTTGAAACTTTACAACTTCACGTAGGTCAAGAACAGCCTGATCCCGCAACGGACGCAAGAGCTGTTCCGATATATCAAACAACGTCATACGTTTTCAAAAATTCCGCGCACGCCAGCGCTCGTTTTGGACTTGCGGACGCGGGAAATATATACGGTCGTTTGACCAACTCTACTCAAGACGTATTCGAGCAGAGAATATCTGCGCTTGAGGGCGGTGTAGCGGGCTTGGCTCTCGCTTCCGGCGCAGCCGCGATTACGTATACTTTGCAGGCGCTTGGTCAAAACGGCGGTCACTTCGTAGCGCAAAAGACTATATACGGCGGAAGCTATAATCTTCTTGCTCACACTCTCACCAATTTTGGTATAACTACGACTTTCGTGGATATTCACAATCTAAAAGAAGTGGAGAAAGCCATAAAGAAGAATACCAGAGCTATTTATATCGAAACGCTCGGCAATCCAAACAGCGACATACCCGACATTGACGCATTGGCAGAGCTCGCTCACAAGCACGGACTTCCGCTTGTTGTGGACAATACTTTCGGTACTCCGTACCTCATTCGTCCTATCGAACACGGCGCAGATATCGTCGTACACTCGGCTACTAAGTTTATCGGCGGTCATGGAACTACGCTGGGTGGAGTAATCGTCGATTCAGGCAACTTCGATTGGAGGGCGTCGGGGAAGTATCCGGCTATTGCAGATGCAAACCCTTCTTATCACAACATATCTTTTGTAGACGCTGTCGGACCTACCGCATTCGTTACGTACATAAGAGCAGTCTTGCTTCGCGATACGGGAGCAACGATTTCACCGTTCTCGGCGTTCTTGCTTTTGCAAGGTACGGAAACTCTCTCTTTGCGAATTGAGCGTCATGCGGAGAATACCAAGAAAGTAATCGAGTATCTCTCCAATCATCCGCAAGTAGAGAAAGTCAACCACCCGTCTTTGCCGGATCATCCCGACCATGCGCTTTACGAGAAGTATTTCCCCAACGGAGGCGGTTCAATCTTCACATTTGAAATCAAGGGCGGAGTAAAGGAAGCTCATAAGTTTATAGACAACCTAAGTATATTCTCATTGCTTGCCAACGTTGCAGACGTTAAGAGTCTTGTTATTCATCCGGCTACGACCACGCACAGTCAGCTTACCGAAGAAGAACTTGCCGACCAAGGTATCAAGCAAAACACCATTCGCTTGTCAATCGGTACTGAACATATAGACGATATTATCGCAGACCTTGAGAAAGGCTTTGCGTCAGTTAAATAATTTTGGGAGGAACATATCATGTCAAAGATTTACACTCAAGCTGACCAACTCATAGGAAGAACTCCGCTTTTGGAGTTGACGAACATAGAAAAACAATACGGTCTAAAGGCAAAAATACTTGCCAAACTCGAATATTTCAATCCGGCAGGTTCCGTCAAGGACAGAGTTGCCAAAGCTATGATCGATGAAGCGGAGAAAACCGGCAAACTCAAGCCAGACTCCGTCATCATTGAGCCGACTTCCGGTAATACGGGTATCGGTCTGGCGTCGGTTGCGTCGGCAAGAGGTTATAGAATAATCATCGTAATGCCGGAAACCATGTCTGTAGAACGCAGACAGATTATGAAAGCGTACGGCGCGGAACTCGTGCTTACTGACGGCGCAAAGGGAATGAAGGGCGCAATCGCAAAGGCGGAAGAGTTGGCTAAAGAGATACCAAACAGCTTTGTCCCCGGACAGTTTGTAAACCCTGCCAATTCCAAGGCGCATAGAGAATCTACCGGTCCCGAAATTTACGAAGATACCGATGGAGAAGTGGATATTTTCGTGGCGGGCGTAGGTACGGGCGGTACGATTACCGGCGTAGGCGAGTATCTTAAATCTAAGAAACCTGACGTTAAGGTAGTGGCAGTTGAGCCGGCGACTTCCGCAGTGCTGTCTAACGGAGTTGCAGGCGCGCATAAGATTCAGGGTATCGGCGCAGGCTTCGTACCCGAAGTTCTTAATACCAAGATATACGACGAAATATTCCCCGTATCCAACGAAGACGCTTTTGCTACCGGTAAGTTGATAGGCAAGAGCGAGGGAGTGCTGGTAGGAATATCTTCGGGAGCGGTAACTTACGTGGCAATACAGCTTGCAAAACGTCCCGAAAATGCAGGTAAAACCATAGTAGTACTTTTGCCTGATACCGGCGACAGATACTTGTCTACGGCGTTGTTTGCAGATTGATTTAAGCAATCGTTGTATTTGAATCGGTTTTATGATATTATTGAGATAAGGACGTATAAAAATGACAATATCAACGAAAGGAAGATATGCGCTCAGAATAATAATAGACCTTGCGGAAAACGACAATGGGACGTATATCCCCATGAAAAGCGTTGCGCAAAGGCAAGGACTGTCGCATAAATATTTGGAGCATATTTTACCGGTATTGAAGCAGAACAATATCGTTGACGGTATTCACGGTAAAGGAGGAGGGTATAGGCTCACCAGAAGACCCGAAGAATATACCGTCGGCGAAATTCTAAGACTTGTCGAGGGCGACCTTGCTCCAGTCGCTTGCTTGGAGTGCGGAGCTAAAGCCTGCGATAGAGTAGACAGTTGCCGTACCGTACAAATGTGGAGAAATCTTAAATCGTTGATTGACGAATATTTTGACGGTATCACTGTTAAAGACCTTATGCAGGACGAAACCGATCCCGAGAAGAAAGTCGACAAGTCGTTCTTAGACGCGTCGCTATAGTGTAAGCAAAATATAAAGGACAAATTCAATATGGTTAATGAATTTTCAAGAACTCAGTTGCTGTTAGGCAAAGAGGCTATGGAAAGGTTATCAAAGTCGCGCGTAGCCGTATTTGGAATTGGCGGTGTAGGCGGATATACGGTAGAAGCTCTTGCGCGCTCGGGCGTAGGAGCTATCGACCTTATCGACAACGACAAAGTTTGCCTTACGAATATCAACCGTCAGATAATCGCTACGCATAAGTCTGTCGGTAAATATAAGGTGGACGTAGAGGCGGAGCGTATACTCGAGATAAATCCCGACTGTAAAGTAACCGTACATAGAACTTTCTATATGCCGGATACTCAAGAAGAGTTCGATTTTACTTTGTACGATTACGTTGTGGACGCAATAGACACCGTAACCGGCAAACTCACTATTGTCGAGAACGCTAAGAAATGTAACACTCCCGTTATAAGTTCTATGGGCGCAGGTAATAAACTCGACCCCACAGCTTTCGAGGTAGCGGATATATACAAGACTTCGGTTTGTCCGCTCGCCAAAGTCATGCGTAGAGAACTCAAAAAAAGAGGTATAAATCATCTTAAGGTAGTATACTCCAAAGAGCAACCAATTAAGCCTATCGAAGACTTAGATATAGATAGTCAAGATAGCGCAAGACGAGAGATCCCAGGCAGTAATGCATTTGTTCCGTCAGTCGTGGGATTAATTATCGCAGGCGAGGTAATTAAAGACTTGACGGGCGTAGGAAAAAGTAAGTAAAAGAGAGGTATTTATGGCATTTGATTATAAAAAAGAATACAAAGTATTTTATATGCCCAAAAACACGCCGTCTATCGTGACAGTGCCGAAAATGAACTACATAGCGGTGCGAGGCAAAGGTAATCCCAATGATGAGAACGGCGCATACAAAAACTCAATAGCGCTTTTGTATGCAATAGCGTTTACCATAAAGATGAGCTATAAAGGCTCGCATAAGATAGACGGATATTTCGAGTATGTCGTTCCGCCACTTGAAGGCTTTTGGTGGCAAGAAGACTCTAATACTGTTGACTATGCAAATAAAGACGGATTTAACTTTATTTCGCTTATCCGCTTACCGGATTTCGTGACTAAAGCTGACTTTGATTGGGCAATTAAAGAAGCGACTAATAAGAAAAAAACAGACTTTTCTAATGTAGAATTTTTAACCTATGACGAGGGCGTTTGCGTTCAATGCATGCATATAGGCTCTTACGATGACGAACCTAAAACCGTTGCGCTTATGCATGAATATATGCATGTAAACGGCTATGAATTGGATATCAACCAAAAGCGCTATCATCATGAGATATATTTAAGCGACCCTCGTAAATGCGATATTAGTAAATTAAAAACCGTAATAAGACATCCGATAAAAAAAGCATAAAAAATGTCCATCGTCTGCTGTACTTAAAACTGCGCAACATTTGCAAAACGGAGAAAGCGTAAAATTCGAGGAAATGTCAACTTTGTTGCTTAACTGGGTTAAGTCTGTTATATTAGGTTACAAAGACTGAAAATTACTTAAACGCGATTTTGAAGCGCTTGCTTTCAATTCAACTCGATTGTTTTTTATAATAATCTATGATATAATGGGTATAATTCAACGTCTAAAGAGATAAGATTGCAAGTATGAGTAAAGATAAGTTGAGAAAACTAATAGGAATAGTGGGGACCATAATTGGCATTATAGGTTTCGCATTGGGCGTAATAAGCGTCTTTGTATCGGACGATTCTATTCAAAAGATATTAGTAAGCGTAGCAATAACTTTGATAATATTCGACGTTGTGGTGCTGGGAATTTGCGCAAGGATTATTCAGACTAAAGATGCAGTAAGCGTAGCAAAGAATATATACAAAGAATTAAAGAACGACAGTTCGGATGAAGGAAAAGATAATGATAACTTTATAGACCCTGTATCATGCGGATTAAAAGGCAATCAACGCAGTTCGGTAAGGGATTTCACTAGAATTTCTAACGCTAATAATAGTACTAACGATCATGCGGTACTTAAAGTATTTAACCTCATATTTTTGATATTGTTTCTTCTTGTCCTTGTTGCCACCGTCATATTGTTTATAATCGGACAAAATATTGCAGGAGCGATAACCGTGGGGTGCGGACTTGCGGGAATAATAATTATGGGCATTGTCAATTCTATTGCCCAAAATACGTCTAAGCCGAGAAAAGTCAATTTGACAGAAGAACAGATTAACGAAGTGACTGCTAGATTACGCAACAGAGAGGTTCCCGTCCAACTTGTTAGAGCAAGCGTAAACGACGCTGAAGTTATATGGGAAATGCAAAAAACTGCTTTTGCCGAGTTATTGGCAAAGTACGGCGACTACAATACATCGCCGGCTAATGAAACTCTTAGCAAAGTTACGTCGAGATTTGAAGACCCATACACTTATCATTATTTTATTAGGGCAGAAGAACAAACAGTTGGCGTAATAAGGGTAGTAGATACCAAAACAAAAGAGAAGAAACGTCTTGCGCAAATATTCATTATGCCTGAATATAGACTTAAAGGATATGCGCGTTCGGCAATAAAAGCGGTAGAAAAAATTCACGGCTCAACAGGATGGGAGTTGGATACGATATTGCAAGAAAGACATCTTGTGAGTTTATATATGCGATTGGGATACAGAATTAAAAAAGAAACCAAAAGAATAACTTCCAATATGATTTTGGTAGTTTTAGAGAAATAAAAAAAGACCTGCAAACGCAGGTCTTTTTAGATTGTCAATGATGAACAAAAAGGATTTTTATAGGGATACCAGAATTCGGGACTTGAACCCCTCTAGTATAGCCGAAGTCGGGACATGAAATCGAAAATTTTTCTTAAAAACGCTTGACACAATGCGGGGG
>JAIDUT010000020.1 GCA_029060065.1 Clostridia bacterium
ATATTACAATTCTATAAAATTTGCAATACTAAAAACACATAAAGACTTTTTCTTTTTGTGTTATTAGACGAAATTTTTCACAAACATAGATTTTGTCTAAAAAGTGATAAAATATTATATGTCTACAAACAATTTACAATACATCTTCGCTGTGTTATACTATTTTTGAGAATAAGTTCGTATACTTAAATAAATATATGCGAAGGGGGCACGTATGGCAGAGAGAAAAATTATTGAGAAAGTGATGAGCGAAGAATTTGCAAGTATTGTAAAAAGACTTTACGGCGAGGATAAACTCGAGTATCAGACTAAAAGATACAAAGATTTATATGACGTACACAGTAAGAAATACGGCGACGGCGGAGTATTCTATTCTTCTCCCGGAAGAATTGAAGTTTGCGGAAATCATACCGACCACAACAACGGCAAAGTTCTATGCGCTTCTATCACAGTAGATACGTTAGCGTGCGTTACTTCGCGCGATGACGATAAGGTTATCGTCGAATCTATAGGTTTTTCGCCCATAGAAATATCTCTCAACGATATTTTATCCAAAAAGGACGAGGAGGGCAAGGCGATTGCTCTCGTCAGAGGAGTATTAGCATATTTCAAGATGTGCGGACTGAAAGTAGGCGGTTTTAGCGCATCTACTACCAGCGACGTGTTCAGAGGAGCCGGAGTATCTTCCTCGGCTTGTTTTGAAGTATTGATTTGCGAGATACTCAATCAGATGTTCAACAACGGCGAAGTCGATAAACTCACCAAGGCTAAGGCGGGGCATTTTGCGGAGACGGAATATTTTGGCAAGCCGTGCGGACTTTTGGACCAAAGCGCAATAGCTTTCGGCGGTGTCAGCTACATAGATTTTAAGTCCACTAAGGCGCCGTCGTATAAGTCGATTGATTGGAACTTTGACGCATTGAATATAGTGTTGATAAACACCGGCGGAGACCACAGCGACTTGACGGAGCAATACGCGAGTATTAGATTGGAAATGGAAGCGGTTGCCAATGCAATGGGCGCAAAGAAATTGAGAAACGTAAAAGAGAAAGACTTCTATGACGCTATTCCTCAACTTCAGAAAAATCTTTCAGGCAGAGCTTTACTTCGCGCTATACACTTTTTTGACGAAAACAAGCGCGTTAATACTTGCGCTAATGCGGTTAAGAGTAAGAATGAGCGTAAGTTCTGCGATATGATCAACGCGTCGGGCGAGAGTTCTTATACTATGTTGCAAAATTGCTATCCCTACGGTGATTTGGAGCAGAGAATACCTTTGGGTATAAATTTGAGTAAGAAATTCGACGGAGTAAAGGCAGTCAGAGTACACGGCGGTGGATTTGCAGGCACGATAATCGCATACGTTGACAAGAGTAAGTGCGATTCATACGTAGATAATATGAAGTCGGTATTCGGAAGTGAAAACGTATTCGTCATAGGTGTGCGTAACGACGGTACTACAAAAGTGTTCTAAAAAGGAGAAAAATAAAGAATGCAGAATTTACTGGCAATAGACAGAGTAGCGTTTACCTTGTTCGGCAATGAAATATATTGGTACGGTATCGTCATTACTTTGGGCATTATTCTTGCCTTTTGTCTATATCTTTTGCTAGCATACAAAAGACAAATCGACTTTGACTTTTCGTTAGAACTGTTTATATGGGTAATTCCTATGGCAGTAATCTTTTGCAGAGTATTCTACGTAGTTCCGAGGCTGGGAGAAGAATATTCGCTTTCGTCTTGGGAAGGCTTTGTGGACGCTATAAATATCTCCAACGGTGGACTTACAATTATCGGCGGTATATTTGGCGGAGCTTTGGGCGTGTTCTTCTGTTGTTTACGTAACAAAAAGTATTCGCTTATGCGAGTAGCCGATTGCGTTGTTATAGCCGTACTCTTGGGGCAGATTATAGGCAGGTGGGGCAACTTCTTCAATCAGGAACTTTACGGAATCGAGGTCACCAATGAAAGCCTTCAGCATTTGCCTTTCGCAGTATTTATCGAAGCTACGGGCAAGTGGCATTATGCGTCTTTCTTCTTTGAAGGTACGCTCAACGCCATAGGCTTAGCGATAGCTCTTGTGATGTATTTCGTACCTAAAAAACCGCTTAAGAACGGAACTTTTTCAATATTTTATCTTGGTTGGTACGGATTTGTCAGAGGTTCGCTTGAGTTTATCAAGGCAGGCAACCCCGTTACTTTCGGCAATTCCAACGTCAAGGTTGTGCAGGTGATATGCTATATCGTATTTTTAGTGTGCGTAGTATTGCAAGTGCTTTTGCAATACGGCAAGATAAGTTTTGAAACTAAATGGTTTAAGAATTTATGCGATAAAAAACTTGAGGCTAATAGCAAAAAGGTACGGAACATGAGTTTGGTAAATACTGCGACTGCTTCCGAAAACTCACAAGACCAACATGCGGAAAATGCTAATAACATTAGCGAGCTTACCGTACTTGAAGAAATCAAATATTCAAAAGATAGCGGGGATAACAAAACTGATAGTTCAAATTGTGACGTAAATTAATAAAACGCTTTTAATAGATTGACAAAAATATGGCAAAGTTGTATAATTTTGCCATATAATTTATGCAAAAGATTAGGCATATGAGCTATGGTAATGGACGGGTTGTTCAGCCTCACCGAGAAATCGGCATAAAAAACTAGGAGCAAGAATGAGGAATTTAACTTTACTAACTGACTTGTATCAGTTAACCATGATGTACGGTTACAGCAAAAACAAGCAGATGGATGAAATTGCAGTGTTCGACGTTTTTTATAGAGGAGTAGGCAACAATTACGCTATAGCCTGCGGTTTGGAACAAGTCGTAGACTATATACTCAATCTAAAATTCAATGACGACGATATTGCATATTTAAGATCGCTTGGTATCTTTGACGAAGAGTTTTTGACTCTTCTCAAAAACTTTAAGTTCAACGGCGATGTGTACGCAGTTCCGGAAGGAACGGTAGTATTCCCGCAAGAGCCTATACTCACCGTTAGAGCAAAGATGTTTGAAGCGCAGTTTATAGAAACGGCTATACTTTGCATACTCAATCATCAGACGCTTATCGCGACAAAGTCGGCTAAGGTCGTGTATGCCGCAAAGGGCGGAGCAGTCGCAGAGTTTGGATTGCGTCGCGCCCAAGGACCTGACGCAGGTATCTACGGGGCAAGAGCGGCAATGATTGCAGGCTGTCAATCGACGTCCAACGTGCTTGCAGGCAAGATGTTCAACGTACCGGTATCGGGTACTCACGCTCACAGTTGGGTTATGAGTTTCCCCACAGAGCTGGACGCGTTCAGAGCCTATGCAAAGATATATCCGGACAAGTGTATGTTGCTTTGCGATACGTATGATACTCTCGGCAGTGGCGTACCCAACGCTATTACCGTATTTAAGGAGTTGAGAGCGCAAGGTCACGAGCCTATCGGCATAAGATTGGACAGTGGCGACTTGGCTTATCTATCCAGAGAGGCTAGGAAAATGCTTGACGAAGCAGGTTTCCCCAACGCAAAGATTTGCGCCAGCGGAGATATTGACGAGAACGTCTTGCAATCGCTTGCTACGCAAAACGCGTGCATAGATACTTGGGGTATTGGTACTAAACTTATTACGAGTATGGATTGCCCAAGCCTTGGCGGAGTATACAAACTTGCAGGGATAGAGATTGACGGGGTATTGCAACCCAAAATGAAGATGAGCGATACTCCTGCAAAAATCACTAATCCCGGTTATAAGAAAGTAGTTAGACTTTATGACAAAAATACAAATAAGGCGATAGCCGATTTAATTGCTCTCAAGGACGAGAACTTCGACGGACTTGACGAACTTGAAATTTTCCATCCCGACTTCGCCTGGAAGAGAAAGAAAGTAACTGGCTTTTATGCTAAAGAACTCGGCAAACAGATTATTAAGGACGGAAAACTCGTCTATGATTTGCCGTCGGTAATGGATATTGCCAAATATCATAAGCAAAGCTACGGCGAATTTTGGAACGAGTATAAGCGTATGCTCAATCCGCACATCTACAAGGTAGATCTTTCGCAGAAACTCTATGACCTCAAGCAATCGCTGATTAAAGAAAACAAAAAGGTTTGACCTTTTGACGCGTTTCGACGAATTTAGCTAAAAAATTGAGTTATTGGCAATGCCGATAACTCAATTTTGCTTTATAATTAACTCAATGAATTTAGACGTCATAAAATTGACTAATTATAAGGAGCAAATAATAAATGAGTAATTTTTCAACTGTACGTAAGGGATACGATAAAGCGCAAGTACAAGAGTATATAAAAATGCAGGCGGATAAATACGAAAGTACCATTTTAGCTTTAAGAGACAGAATAGAAGGACTTACCAGAGAAAACAAAGATATGCGCGCAAAGGTTGAAGAACTCAAGAAAGAGCAGGACAATATCAATAGCGCGCTCACACAAGCCATAGATAAAGCAAAGAATATCGAGTATTCGTCCAAAGTCAAGTTTGCATTGGAGGGCGAACGTCTTAAAATATTCTCGTCCAAGTGGCAATCTTATTGCAAAGCCAACGTCAAGACGGTGGACAAAGACCAACGCGAAGGAGTAGTATCCCGACTAAAAGAATACGAAGAAGAACTTGTCGAACTCATGAGCAGAGAACTTAATATCAGCGATTACGTCAACGAGGCCGACCAAGACTTTTTCTCCGAAAGCCGTAGACTTAAGCGCAATTAAGTTACATTATAGACAAAAATTGCTTAAATGTAAACAAAAATTTACATATATGTAAACTAAAGTTGACATACATGTAAACTGTTTCCCTATTGACAAAGTTTGGAATTTCAGTTACATTAAAATTATCAATATTACACACTAAGGAGAAATTTATATGAAAAAGAAATTAGTAACAATCGTATTGCTTAGTTTAATTATTGCGGTAACAATCTTTGGCTTCGCAGGAAGCGCATTAGCAGAAGAAATCAACCTTACGCTTATGTATTACCAAAGTGAAAATTTTTCTGAAGAGGAAATTGATTTCGCGCTTACAAATCTTCAATATAAATTAGAAGATGAAGAACTACCAAGATTAATAAGAATAGAAGAAGTTTATGATTTTAATGAAGAGCCTTTGTATGGCCTTTATGAGTTTAATAATTATCATATGTTAGTTATTCGCGAAACCGGTTCTGTTTTAGAAAGAGGAGATGGGAATTCTGCATATTTTGGTAATAATAAAGGTCTAAAGTATTATGGCGGTTACGAAGAGTATTATATCTATGAGGATGGCGCTTATAAGAATTTGCTTACAAATGAAGTTGTTAGTCAATCAAAAATTTCTCAAATGGAATCTAGAATGAAAGAATTAAGAGAATTGGACTATCAAGATTATTTAGAAGCGCTATCTACTCCAATGCCTTTAGGCGCTGATAATAGGGGGAGAATAACTAAATTAGGAAAGAATATAGTAAGCATTCTTGGGTACCTTTATGGAAGTGGAGACCATTTATACAATTATTTTGCGCAAGAAATTAATATCGATTATCAATGGAATAACGCGTTAAATAATATTAAATTAAGAGATTATTCCCAAATATTATATACTGTAGACGGTTTTGCTCCTAAATTTTATGGAAGCGTTTATTCAAGAAATTTAGGTAAAAAATTAGGACAAAATGGATATGAATTAGGTTACGATTTGCTTTATCCTCAAAATGTATACAATGCTTGTTCGTTAGTAGCTATGGTAATGTTGCTTCAGTACTATTACAGGACAGAATTGAATGAAGAATTGCTTTATCCAATAGAATTTGAAGAAATTCAAGATCCAAGTATTATTGATAAACATCCATTGTATTCGCAAGCAGAAGAAACCATGTCAGTACTCTATACATATATAAAACCTTTGGCAAACGGAGTTGCAACTTATGTCGAAATGGATAGCGCGTTTGATAAATATTTCAAAGAAAATGATATCGACGCAACGTCAACGCATTTTACAAGTTATACAAATATTAAATCAGCTGTAGAAGACGGGCACCCTTCAATTTTGACGATAGGCGCAGGCAGAGGTTTTGATATAAATAATAATGAACAAGATTTAAGCGGTCACAATGTTGTAGTATATGGATATACGACAAATTTTGTTGGCGTTATCGACGAGTTTATTTGTCATGCAGGTTGGCACACGAGAATTGGACAAGATGACACTATAGCTGAATGTGCTAAATTATATGTAAACAAATTCTATGCGGCAGGAAACGTACATCTATCATATTAAATAGGGTATTAGCTTATCTATAAAATACATTAATTTTATAGATAGGCTTTTCAAATTGAAAATATAATGGTATTATGAATAAAAAGGGGTATTTATATGACAAAAGGAAAACTTATAGCTTCAAAAGTAGTCGTCGGAATAATATGCGCACTCCTAATTATAGGCGTTATAATAATGAGTGTTATGCTGTATATAATGCCACGTATTCCGAATATACCTGCAGAATTAACAACTCGTTACGACAATTTACCAAATATAATGGGCGATGAAGGAGTATATATATCAAAGAATTTCTTTCTTGAAAACAATTTAGAAATTCCTAAATACGTCTTTTTTTCTCGCGCAGGAGGCGGTCACGTATCCCGAAAAGATATAATGGATAAAGATTACATAGGCAGAATCAACGGACTAGATTATCATTGCGCGAGTAGCAATCTAGAAAATAATAACGAACGAGAGTATATTTCTGTTGGGATTACTTGTAAATCTAGAGAAATAGAAAAGCTCCAAAATAAGCAAAAACACAACGCTCATACATATGGTTTGACGACGGGTAGTACTATAAGTAAAGACGATAGCCAAGTAATGATTTCGCATTTTATTTATAGCGTCAACTTCAACCGTAATGAAAATACATCAAAGAAGTGTCAATTAACAATGAACGTTAGAATTGAGCATGACAAGGATATTCCGTCGGAAGACTATAAAGAGTTTTGCGATAATTTATTCTATTCTATGTTAGACAACGTCGTCTACAGAAATATATAGGAGGGTAGCTATGGCAAAAAATAAAAGCGGTACACTAGGATTAAAAGTCGGCTTAATATTGATAGCAATATTAATAATAGCGCTTGCAATTATGTCATATGTGTTATTTTGCGTTGATTTAGGCAACACTAACGGCGATATGGTAATTAAATACGATAAGTTAAAGACTGTTATGGCTGACGACGTATTTTATTTGTCGCAAGATTTCTTAATTGACAATAATTTGGAAATTGTCCCTATATATTCTAAGGGCCATTATGGCGAAGATTTCGATAAAAATAGCTATATTTACGGAGAGATTAATTTAGGCGACGTCATTTTGGAGTACGATACTAATAAAATTCGATCAGATGTCTTTACGAAAAAGGAGTTGAAAAACGTAAATTTTGACATTGACACTCGCCTTAAAAATATAGATTTGTATAGATACGAATTAATTTGCGACGAAGAAGGCGAAATGCCTATAAGAGTAAGCGTAGTCGGCGCGCCGGGCGTGAATAAAAAACACAAATATGACCAAAGTATCGGCAATGTTCAGTATGCGATATTGGACAAAGAATTGACGACGTATTACAAAGGAATAGGCAAGTCGTATGAGATAAAAGGACAAGTGGGCAAGGTCGGTTTGATAAAGAAATACGCCCGTCTTAAAATTACCGTAACGGTTGATGCTGAATACGTAAAAGATTACACATCAGAGCAAATAGAAGAGAGAATAGACAATTTACTTAATTCCTCATTGAATTATATTGAGTTCTACAAATAAACAAAAATTATAAACAAATGTGTAAACGAAATGGGGGCTGTCGTATGCTGACAGCCCCCATGTAATTTTATTGGGAATTATTAATACATTCCGTCGCCCATATTTGGAGCTACAGGAGCCGGTGGCTCGGGAATATCCGTAACAAGAACTTCGGTTGTTAGCAACGTAGAAGCTACGCTGGACGCGTTTTGAAGAGCAGATCTCGTAACCTTGGTTGGGTCGAGAATACCGTTTTCGATCATATCAACGTACTTATCTGTCAAAGCGTTGTAGCCGTAAGAATAGCCCTTGTTGCTATTGATAATGTTGTTGATGACCACACCGCCGTCTACGCCTGCATTATCGCAAATTTGCTTAATAGGAGCCTCTAAGGCTTTGAGTACGCAAGCTCCGCCAGTCTTTTCGTCGCCTTCCAAAGCGTCTACGATAGGCTTAACCTTTGGAATGATAGAGAGAAGAGCAACACCGCCACCCGGGATGACGCCCTCTTCAACAGCCGCGCGAGTAGCCGCCAAAGCGTCTTCGATTCTCAATTTCTTTTCTTTCATCTCGACTTCGGTAGCCGCGCCTACGTTGATTACCGCTACACCGCCTGCGAGTTTAGCAAGTCTTTCTTGCAACTTTTCTTTATCGTATTCCGAAGTAGTTTCTGCGATTTGAGATTTAATGGAATTAACTCTGCCTGCAATAGCCATTTCGTCGCCGTTACCGCCAACAAGGGTAGTGTTGTCCTTGTCGACCTTTACTTGCTTAGCTCTGCCGAGGTGAGTGAGATTTACGTCTTTAAGTTCGTATCCGAGTTCGCTGGAAATGAGTTGAGCGCCCGTCAAGATAGCGATATCTTCAAGCATTGCCTTTCTTCTGTCGCCAAAGCCCGGAGCCTTTACTGCAACGCAGTTGAGTATGCCTTTGAGCTTGTTGAGTACGACAGCCGTTAAAGCGTCGCCGTCCATATCTTCGCAGATAATTAATAGTTTAAGACCGTTTTGAACAACCTGCTCGAGTATAGGCATAAGCTCCTTACCAGAAGAAATTTTCTTATCTGTGATAAGGATATACGCGTCGTCGAGTACGGCTTCCATCTTCTCGGTATTTGTTACCATATAAGCGGAGATATAACCTCTGTCGAATTGCATACCTTCGACCGTTAAGAGTTCGGTATTAGTTGACTTAGATTCGTCTACGGAGATAACACCGTCTTTTCCGACGATTTCCATAGCCTTTGAGATATATTCGCCGATAGTTTCGTCTGCCGCGGACACGCTTGCAACTTGCGATATTGCGCTTGCAGAATCTATTGGCTTGGATATATTCTTTAATTCTTCTACTACTGCGTCTGCAACCTTAGCGATACCTTTTTTGAGTATCATCGGGTTAGCGCCCGCCGCTACGTTCTTAAGACCTTCTTTTATTATTGCTTGCGCAAGTACGCAAGCTGTAGTAGTTCCGTCGCCGGCTACGTCATTAGTCTTGATTGACACCTCTTTTATGAGTTGAGCGCCCATATTTTCAAAAGCGTCCTCAAGCTCGATTTCTTTTGCTATTGTTACACCGTCGTTAGTGATAAGGGGAGAGCCGTACTTTTTGTCGAGTACTACGTTGCGTCCCTTAGGTCCGATAGTAATTTTTACTGCGTCAGCAACGGCATTTACGCCTGCTTCCAGACTTCTTCTGGCTTCTTCGCCATACTTAAATTTCTTTGCCATATATCCTCCTAGATTATTCTTCGACTATTGCAAGAACGTCGCTTTGTTTCAAAATCGTCACTTCTTCGCCGTCAAGTTTGAACTGAGAACCTGCGTACTTGTTGAAAAGAACTTTGTCGCCTACATTGATTTGCATGACTATTTCTTTTCCGTCAATGATTCCGCCCGGGCCCACTGCCAATACTCTTGCCATTTGTGGCTTTTCTTGAGCAGAGTCGGGAAGAACTAGTCCGCTTGCCGTCTTTGTTTGGCTTTGAACTTCTTGAATTACGATTCTGTCAAATAATGGTTTGATTTTCATAAAAACGCCTCCTTTAGATTGGCACTCGACAGTCTCGACTGCCAACAAAGGTATTATAG
>JAIDUT010000021.1 GCA_029060065.1 Clostridia bacterium
AAGGCAGTAGGAAGATATTCCGCAATAATCCAGCTTACAGACGGAACGTGGGCAGACGGCACTACAGATGACGTGCTAATAACGTGGACGATAGACAAAGCTACGCTAATACCTAAGTGGGATAATTGGGAGTTTGTAGCAAGCGATACAAGCAACGGATTCGCGCCTGTAATCTCCGATATGGCAAGCGGACTTGCAAGCGGAGATAGCGTAGACTACGCAACAGACTTTACATACAAGATATATGACGAAGAGGGCAACCCACTGAGCGAAAGTGAAGTTAGCGAAGTAGGTTCATACAAGATAGTGGCAAGCATAAATGCAAGCAGTGATTTGTATAAGAACTACCAATTCGACGGAGCAAGCAACGAGTGGTACTTCGTAGTAGTACCTCAAGCGGGCATGGAAGTCTTGACGATAGAGTGGAGCGATACCGAGTTCTTATATGACAAAGAGAAGCATATCCCGACATACGTAGTAAAGGACAGAAACGGCAACGTATTGGACAACGCAAGCGTAAAACAAATACTTACCTTTGATAACTACGTAGAAAAGACAGAGATAGCAACGTACACTATAAAAGTAACTGTCAAGGATAGCGACAGATACTTTATCCGAAGCGGAGCGATATGCAAGTTTAAGATAGTAGAGGAATTAGGGGACGAACCTCCGGCAGAAGGAGAAGAACCTGTAACACCGCCGAGCGGAGAGAACCCGACGGGCGGAAGCGGAACGCTAGACGAGTTGCTAAAACAGTTCAAAGAGTTCTTGCACTGGCAGTTGATAGTAAGTCCAATATGTATCTTGTTGATAGTAATATTTGCAGGCAAAGGCGCAAGTTATCTATCTAAGAGCAAGCAAAATAGGAAGATGGCGGAGAGCAGGTACAAGACGTACTACGCTTGGACGGCTTTAGGACTTGCGTCAGCAAGCTGGACAGTAATAGCATGTGTATTGATAGGACTAGCGGTATTGAGCTTCATATTTATGCTGATAGCAAAGAGCAAGTTCAACAAGTCATTAATATATGCTGAGAACTTGAGAGAAGAATATGAGCGCAACAAAGAGGAACTCGCAGAGAGAAGACGCGAAGAAGAGAATATGCGTCGTGAAGAAGAAGCAAGACGTCGCGACGAAGATATGCAAATGATGTTTATGCGTATGATGGGCGGAAATGCAGGCGGACAAGGCGGACCTCAAGGCGGATTTGCATTTGCTCAACCAAGTTTTGGCGCAGAAGATATCAAGGGAATTATTTCCGAGACTGTCACAACGTTGCTTCCGGGTATGCAACAAGCCTTGCCACAACAAGCCGGAGTTAGTGAAGAAACTATAAAGAAGTTGCTTGACAGTAACGACGAAAAAATACAAAAGATGATGGATAAGAACGACGAACGAATGGAAAAACTCATGGATAAAATCTTGGAGTTGTCGGCTAATCAATCACAACCTCAGATAATCGAGAAAGAAGTTCCTGTCGAAAAGATAGTGGAGAAAGTAGTCGAAGTACCAGTCGAGGTAGAGAAAATCGTAGAAAAGGAAGTAGTCAAAGAAGTACCGGTTGAGAAAATAGTCGAGGTACCTGTCGAAGTCGAAAAGATTGTAGAGAAAGAGGTAGTAAAAGAAGTCAAGGTAGAAGTGCCTGTAAAAGCCGAGCCGAAACCTAAAAAGGAAATTGCACCAAGACTTACTCTTGACGAAGCGTATGCTTTACTTACCAAAGAGCAAAAGAAGTTCTTCGACGGACTTAAAGAATACGTATTGACGAAGTATAAGTGTAAAGAGAAGAAGTCTACGTACTTCGTAGTATACGGACAGACGACGACCAATCCATTGCTTAAGTTGACGATAAAGAAAGATACTACCGTAGCGCTTTTGAAAATGGAAGACGAGTACATGAAAGACTTGCGACGCGACGCAACAGGCGACGGAACCAAGGTCAAAGTCAAGGAAACTGAAGTTTTGGTATCTGACGCGCAAGCTTTTGAAACTGCGAAGAAGATGGTAGACTTGAGATACGACCAAATCGAGAGATACCAAGATTTGCTTAGAGAGCAGAGGGCTATGAAGAAATAAGCAGTTTACAAAGTTATCACAATAGCGACAAGAGCGAGGTTATCCTCGCTCTTGCATTTTACAGTTATGTAATCAATCTATTAAATTCTCAAGAATAAATTCGTATAGCGATGATGCTTTTTCGCTCCAATTTTTGAAAAGCCACTTGGCTTTTGTTCTATTCTGAACGACGAGTTTAAGGTCCATAAGAGAGTTTGACGTGCTATCAATTCTCAAGACTACAGTATAAGTGCCGTCGGCGTTCTTGTAATAATCGGAAAAATAGTCTTGCTTTTTTCTATATTTGATTTTGTTGAGTTTAACGACTTCGGCAATATTTTCTCTAATAGAGGAGGGAATCTCTACAAAATAGTGTTTTAGCCCCTCTCTGGAATCGCTGGTAATGGCATATCTGGGGTTGCAACCCTTTGTAGCCATATTAGTAACCATATTGTTTTTAATTAAATCGGTGAGAGCTACTTTGCAGTCCATATACGTCAACCAATTATTTTCCGTAATCATATCCAAAATGAGGTCCTCTTGGAGAGGAACTTCCATTTTATCGAGCGCATATAGTAAAATCAATTTGTTAACGGTATTAGTTTCAAGCATGACTATTGGCAGATATATTTAGAAATTTTATTAATGAGTTCGTCACAATCGTTGTCGCTGTGAATTTCCAGTACTACCGGACGGTTGAGGTCGAGAGAAAATATTCCCAAAATCGACTTTGCGTCCACTACATATCTTCCGCAACGCAAATCCATATCAAAGTCATATTGCGATATGATATTTACAAAAGACTTGACACTCTGTGTTGTATTGAGAAGTAAAGATATAGATTTCATAATAATATTCCTTTGCGCAATTAGCGCGTTTGAAAATGTGATACATAAATAATTATATACCTAATTGGCGAAATTTTCAAGTAGTTTAGGATATTTTTGCATATTGCTCACTTGATATTTTGATATCGATATAGTATAATATAAAAAAACGTCGGGGTAATTACAAATGATAGAGTTGTCACCAAGCAGAGCTTATAGTATTTTTCTGAATTATTGTGACGAGGTCGCAAACTCGTCCTATTTGCTTTCGGGCAGAGCGATACAAAATCTTTTGAAGTTTGTTGCCTCTACGCCGTGCTTGACTAATTATCTGGCTAAATGTAACTCGTCAATCAAACTTAACGAAACTTATAATTCTATTTTCGGTGAAACGTCTCTCAATTTACCTCAAGAAAATATGGCTGTAGTGTCTGTCGTAACCAAGTTGCTTTTTGACATTGACAGGAATAATATAGATATGGATAAGTTCTTGTCGGCATATTACAAGTATGACGATTATTCTGCAAGATACTCGCATTTTTGCAATACTGTTCTTGTGACTTACGCAAAAGCGTTCGGCGACGTGGTAAGCTATAAAGAAAAGGTAGTTGAGGCAGAAGAGGAGAAGAAAGTCGACAACTCAGTTAAGGAAGAAGTGTCGCCTTATATCGCCAAGATGGCGCATATAGTAGAGGGAGATTCGCTTATTTCCGATGCAAAAAAAGACGAGATAGTCACGCTTTTGGACGGATTATACTATTCTTTCGACACTCAAAGAGCTAAGATTGTTAAGGCAATGTGGATAGGCTTGCTTGCCGTAGCAGATAAGTATAAGCCCTTACAGTCTTATATAAAAGAAGTCAAGAAGATATTAGAAACGTACGCTTTGATATAAAGTACAGTTATCGAGATAAATCAAAAAGAAAAAACTATAGAGTAGTAAAGAAATAAAACTGAATGTATATATAATAATATAATTATTCTATAAATAAATATATTATAAACAATATTAAAGAGCAAACAAGTGAAAATCAAAGACAACAAAACTGCTATAAAATTAATCAACAAGGTTGCGATAGTTACGATAATCGTCAACCTTATTTTGGCTATCGGCAAGTTTTTAGCGGGTATATTCGGCAACAGTACGGCTATGATTTCCGACGCAGTTCATTCTTCGAGCGACGTTTTATCTACGCTTATAGTATTAATTGGCGCAAGAATTGCCGTCAAAAATGAGGATAAAGATCACAATTACGGGCACGATAAGTTCGAAAGTATCGCGTCTATAATGCTTGCAATGTTGCTCTTTGCCACGGCTTTAGGTCTAGGTTATACGGGAATAAAAGATATTATATTTGCGACGAAAGGTAGCGAGGAGTTCGTCAAACCCACTCTTGTAGCGCTTATAGCCTCGATAGTATCTATAGTAGTCAAAGAGTGTATGTATTGGTATACGATATTCTACGCAAAAAAACTCGACTCACAAGCGCTTAAAGCAGATGCTTGGCATCACCGTTCCGATGCGTTTTCGTCCATTGCAGGTTTCGTGGGTATATTGGGTGCAATGCTTGGGGTGTATGTATTGGAAGGTGTCGCAACAATTTTGATAGCTTTGCTTATCGTAAAAGTTTCCTACGATATTGTAAAAATAGTAATCAGACAACTTACCGATCACGCTGCGCCTGATAGTTTGGTCAGCAAGATTTATAAAACTATCAATGACGACGAGGACGTTAAGAATGTCGATTTGCTTAAGACGCGTATTTCAGGCTCCATTATATACGTCGAAGCCGAAATAGCCGTTGATTCCAGTCTAAGTATTGTTGAAGCGCACGAAATTGCGCAAAGGGTACACGATAAGATAGAGGATACATTTGAAGAAGTTAGGCATATTGTCATCCACGTAAATCCATATTATGCGACTGATTATAATAGCGCGACTTAAAAGAGGTGTACTGACTACACCTCTTAATTTATAATATTTTCCATTCGTCAGGGACGAAAAGTTCGCTAAATACTCTTACGCAATACCTATCGGAGAAAGATGCGATATAGTCGCACACAACTCTGTCCGCGGGATAACTATCGAGCAAGGCTTTATAAAAGTCGGGGAGTTTTTCGAGATTTTTTAGATAATACTCAAAGATAAGTTGTATCATTTCCACAGCTTTTGCTTCTTGGCTTTTTGCTTGTGGATTAAAATAAACCCTTTCGTACATAAAGGTATGCAATTTTTCCGTAGCTTTATCAAAGTCGGGGGATTGCTTTATATACGGTTTATCCCAACTGTTTTCTACCATATCCGCAATAAGGTTGTTGATTCGCTTTGACTTGGAGTTGCCAAGTACCTCTACGCAGTCTTTAGGAAGGTCGTCGTC
This sequence comes from Clostridia bacterium, assembly GCA_029060065.1. Classification (GTDB taxonomy): domain Bacteria; phylum Bacillota; class Clostridia; order Christensenellales; family UBA3700; genus RACS-045. The sequence goes on from JAIDUT010000021.1 coordinate 5,261, forward strand.
GGTGATAACTCCACCGCGTCTTGCGTCCTCTATATCATGATTGATGTATGCGAACCTATCGGCATACTTGACAATTTCTCCTTCCAAAGTTATGGGGGTATCGTGGTATCTATGATTACCTATGCCGTTGCGTACTTCGTAGGTGAGATTAAGACCTTTACCGTTATTTTCAAGAAGTTCCACAACCCTTTGACTTTGCTTAGAATGAACGAAACCGCCTTGTACAAGCTCGTTGAGCTTTCGCTCTCCGGCGTGACCGAATGGGGTATGACCTAGGTCGTGTCCCAAGGCGATTGCTTCTACGAGGTCTTCATTAAGTCGAAGCGCTCTTGCAATAGTACGTCCAATCTGCGACACTTCCAACGTATGCGTCAAACGCGTACGGTAGTGGTCGCCCTCAGGCGCAAGAAATACTTGCGTCTTATGCTTAAGTCGTCTAAAAGATTTGCAGTGCAGAATCTTATCTCTATCTCTTTGAAAGTCTGTACGTAAGGTACAAGGCGAAATCTCTCGCTCTCTTCCTTGGGTATCTGCCGAAAGCATTGCGTACTTGCACAGAGTTTGGCGCTCTCTGTCTTCTAAAAGTTTTTTTACGTTTTCCATAATTAAATTATATGATATATCAAATTACTTTGTCAAGTTGCAAATTTCCATGTAAATCTTACTATAAAAACTTCTATGCATAAAATATGTCTTTGTTTTTTCCAAAAAAAGTATACTTTTCTTGTAATCGCCTGAAAAGGCATATTTTCTCAAATACATTATACTTCACGTAAAAATAATTTGCAATATGTTAGGGTCAGTAAAAG
>JAIDUT010000022.1 GCA_029060065.1 Clostridia bacterium
GCATTGTATAACCCCATAAACGGAGTATGAAAATCTCTAGCCGAAAATGACGTAGGTACGATTTGATTAATCAAATCACCGCCCATAATAGCTCCGCAATCGAGAGGCGAAACGTTGACCTTTGCCAAACATTCGCCTATGACAAATCTCTGCATCTCGATTTCTGCCATTTCATGCGACTTACATTTCCATTCGTCATCTTCCATAACGCAATCAAAATAATCTCTGAAGTTACCCTTCGCCTCATAAGGTCCTGCCAATGAATATGCTGACTGTATATATACTTTATTGTCTAGTAAATAAGTTTGTTTACCTACCTTCATATCTTCTCCTCAATTAAACAACCCGATTATCCAGTAAATGACTCCCGACACTACGGAAGATACTGTGCCCGCAACGATAATTGGACCTGCGACGACAAACATCTTTGCCATCATACCCAATACGATTCCTTCTTTATTGAACTCCATTGCAGGCGAAACTACGGAATTTGCAAAACCTGTAATAGGTACGATTGAACCGCCTCCCGCTTTCGAGCCTAGCTTGTCGTATACGCCTATTGCAGTAAAAAACGAACCCAAGAATATCATAGTCATACTAACTAAAGCAGCTACTTTTGCCTTTTCCCAATTAGGTAATACTACAGTAAACAAATCAATAAAGCCTTGACCGATACAACATATTATTCCTCCCACTGCAAACGCCCAAACTAAAGTGACGACATGGTTACTTTTTTGCGCGTTGGCGTGAATATATTCCATGTATTGTTTATCTTCCATTATTTCACCCCTTTGTCAAAACTCTCTTGACTTATACCCTTTGATCTTTCTTTGTTGTGAATCACGTCGATTTCTTCGGGAGCTTTGAACCTAATCTCCCTGTCTTCGATATTGTCTTTGAATAGTGGACTTTTCATAAAAAAATCACCCCCGTTAAGGATGTTGTCCATACGGCGGTGATTTATACTTCTTAAGCCAAGGCTTGTTTTAATTGATTTATAACTTTACTCTCTATTCTGGATATTTGCACTTGCGATACACCCAGCATTTGAGCAATTTCGCTCTGTGTCTTATCTCTATAGTATCTAAGAATTATGACTTTCTTTTCTCTGTCCGGCAGTGAGTCTATGCAATCTTTGAGCAAGATTTTATTTATCATATCTTCGCTTGTTTCGCTAGACGCCAATTTATCCATTACACATTGGCTATTGTCGTCTTCATACTTTTCAAAGATTGATACCGGATATTTATTGCTATCCATTGCAAAGACCACTTCTTGTTCTTCAATACCGAAGTGTATTGCAATCTGCTTTACCGTCGGAGAAACATCGTTAGCGTAACATTCGTTGACATAAGTCTGAATTTTACTGCAAAGACTTTTCATTGCTCTTGATACTTTAATCGAGCCGTCATCTCTAATAAATCTTTTGATTTCGCCCGCAATCATAGGCACGGCGTAAGTAGAAAACTTGACGTTGAAGCTCAAATCAAAGTTGTTGATTGCCTTTACAAGTCCCAGCGCGCCTAGTTGCAAAAGGTCGTCGTACTCCACTTGCTTATTCCTATATCGCCTAGCAATACTTTTAATTAATGGCATATTTTCGCTAATCAACGTACTTTTTGCGCTTTCGTCACCTGTCTTAGCAAGATTGAGAAGCTCTATTGTTGTTTGATAATCAAGCATATCATTCCTTCTTAAATTCTTTTTGCATAATCACTTTGGTTCCTTTGTCTTTTTGTGAGATGATATCTACTTTATCCATAAAAGTCTTGATAAGCGTAAATCCCATACCGCTACGCTCTTGATCGGGTTTGGTTGTATAGAAAGGTTGAATTGCTTTTTCTACGTCGTCTATTCCGCAACCTTCATCCTCTATAATTATTTCAACTTTTCCGTTTTCTAAACGTACCGATAGGTCTATATATTTTCCCTCTTGGGAGTTGTTGTACGCGTGCACTATACAGTTTGTCACGGCTTCCGACACCGCGGTCTTAACGTCGTTTATTTCTTCCAAAGTCGGATTAAGCTCTAAACAAAACGCCGACACACAGCTCCTTGCAAAACTCTCATTACCCGTTTTGGACAACAATTTTAGTCTAAATTCATTCATATCTAACCTCGCCTTTTAACTTATTTTCCTCATTATTGTGTATATTCCCGCAGTGGACAGTATAAAATCAACGTGTCCGCGAGCATTACTGATAAAAATCGGTACGTTACGCTTCTTGAGATTTTTATATCTCCCAAGCAACATTCCTATTCCGGTGCTATCCATAAAAGACAGCCCGGAAAAATCAAAGACAAATTGTCCGAAATTATTATTGGCAATAAATTTGTCTATCTTCTCCCTTACTTCTCTTACGCACCCTTCGTCAAGTTCGCCGTCCAACTTGGCAACGGCGCAATTTGCATTATTAGTCAATTCCAATCGCATATTACTTTACCTCCGCATTTGTCATACGGCAATTTTAACATATTCTGAAATAAAAAAAATCAAAGACATTGTCAGTCTTTGACTAATTGTGTAATAAGTAAATAATATTTAGCTAATTAATTTTCAAAATCTTCTTTATCTAAAATTTCTATTCTCTTTTCTTCGTCTATCATTTTATCAACATGGAGCTTTGCTCTATAGACGTATTTTGCCACGTCCAACCAATATTGCGGTGTATATCGCTTAAACTGTCGGATATACCAAATAAGTCGCAATTCTACAATACTTACGTCTTCGTATACCTCACAACAATTGTTATACATTTGTCGCATCCGTTCTTTCATAATCCTACTTCTTTCTTTTTTAATTCTTGCTTCAAGTTCTTGTAATTCTTTATTCATAATCCGTGTTCCTGCGTTTTATTATCATATTACTATTATACTGGTCATTATGACTAAAGTCAAGTCATTTTGACTATAATTTGTTAAAATTATAATAGAGGTAAAAAAATGGATAATAAAACTGCAATAACTAAATTCTCAACAAGACTAAAAGACTTGAGAAAGGAAAAATTCCTATCCCAATCAGAAGTTGCGCAAAAATTAGGAATTCCGCCAAGCACCTATGCAAATTGGGAACAAGGAAGACGAGAACCGAGCATAGCTGATATATACAACATTATTGAGCATATGAATATTGATGCCAACGATTTATTTGATATAGACTAAAAATCTTTCCCAATCTCACTTTCTTTGACGTTGGGATTGACGTATCTATACTTGCTTTTCTTTTCAAGATAAACTATTGCCTTTTGCGGACATCTATGGTAACATCCAAGGCAAGCTATGCACTTATCTTTGAATACTATCTCGCCGTTTTCTAAAGCAATATTAGCAGACGGACAAATATTTACACACTTTTGGCACTTAATGCACTTATCATTCACCGAAAACCTTTTTCCAATCAAATGCCAATTACTTTTATTCTTTAGATAAGTTTTTTCCTTATTATTCTTTGACTTTGGTAAAACGAACTCCCCTTTCTCAATCTTATCAAGAATCTTATCAATTCTCTTACAAGAACTTCTTAAAATGCTCTTAGTATAAAACTTAGGCGGTACAAGGAAAAGCGTATAGTTTTCCGGCATCTTTACTGTGTATATTCCCTTAATTTTCAGTCCTAGTTGTGTCGCATACTCGTAAAACAGACTATCTGCTCCGCCAATCATTCCACCGTAATTTTGAATCACGACAACATCCTTATCCTTGTTAAGTCTTGGCAACAAATCAAATACAGGCGTAGGAAGTCCATATGAATAAATCGGCGTAACAATAAATGTCTTTTGGAATTCGCTACCGTCGCCGGTGTAATTAGGTATATATATTACGCTTCCGCCAAACCTTGCTTGAACTCTTTTGGCTATCTGCAAACTATTTCCCGTAGAACTAAAATATAAAATGCCCGTCATAAAAACTCCCTAACGTTGCTTCCAATGTCTTTTGCACCAGTCTTTAGTATGACAATGCGGACATTTTAATTTCGCATACTTCATAGGCTCGCCATCGAAATCAAAAGTTCTCAATATGCCATTGGTAAAAAAGACAATATAGGGATTCACCCTAAACTTATGTCCGCATTTCGGACATTCATATACGTCGCCTTCATATGCAAGCGGACACGTAACAACAATCAGAACGATAGTAATAGATAGACTTATCGCAAATTCTTTCCAATAATGCTCCGTTGCGCTAATAATACTCATAATAATTCCTAGTCCAATTAGAACAACAAGCGCAATAACGATATATGTTTTGATTGTATCCAAAGTGTTTTTAGGTTTATTTTTGTTATTCATTTTGTGCCTCTCATTTTATCTTATCATATAATTAGTCGTATTTCAAGCATTGTCGTAAATCATAATACTTTTGCCAATTCAGTATATTTCTTCACAAAATCTGTTTTTGATTCCGTATACGCATCTCTGTTATGCTCATATTTTTTCCAAAGTTGCAATTTGATTTTTTCGTATTCTTTAGCTATATCAGTATGCGCGTTTAGGTAATCTCTAAAATAAAGTTCGTCTATATCGTTTTCAAGTCTGATGTGCAAATGGAATACCTTCTCTGCAAATCCATTTTCAGTATACCCCTTATTAAAAGAAATGCGATTCTCACTTTTAGACATGACAATATATCCATTCATTTGTAATGAGTCGGCGACGTCTTTAAGTTGTTTATCAGATTTTACGACTAATAAAATATCAATTATAGGCTTAGCCCAGATGTCTTTTATTGCTGTACTACCTATATGATAATACTCTATTGCATGCGGTAAAATATTGCGCAATATCGTAATTTCCTCTTGATACCAATCACTCCAATATGATTTGTGCTCCGTAAGAAAAATCGGAAATAGTTCCCAAAGTTCTTCAAGTGTCATTTCAGAAAGTTTTTTCTTTTTCATATTTCAAACATACCATAAAATCATATATTTTTCAAGTATAAAAACTTTCTATTTAACCTATTTCATAAAATTGTTTTAACAATTAATAGCTAACAAGAAAGACGACAGGTATTTTTTGTCGGTCATATTAACATTATTCCTATGCTACAAAAATTTACGATAACACTTAAGCAAGCAATATTTTGTCTTTGTATAATACTCTTCCTCTTTGATGTAATACCTAAAGTACCTCATACATCTTAATTTATCATTTTTTCTCAGTATTATCAATATAAAAATGTAAAAACCATGCTTTTGAGAAAGTTCGATTAAAAGACGAATCTTTTTCATCAATTAAAACAGCATATACTTCAGAACATTTTGAAAAATATATACATAACATAACAATAAATACAATTAACCCTAACACAATGGCAATAATAAGATTTGGCAATACATTAAATGGTAATATCAAAAAAACGCTCAATCCTAATAGTATTGATGTCATCATATCAATAATAATAAAATGTATTGTTTCTGAACTAAAAATATTTTTTTTGAAATATTTTAGAGTATTCCACTTT